>NZ_QNRX01000005.1 GCF_003317055.1 Alkalibaculum bacchi | reverse complement strand
AACTTAATTTTACACGATTTTATGGGGACGGACAACTGAAATACAAAAGAGCAAAGCCTTCATATCGTTGGCTTTGCTCTTTCTGCAATTATCTAACATGTAGGGCATATGGGGACGGTGACTTATATCACCTAAAATATGTATAATTATCATTATAGATGATATAATTAAGTGAGGTGATTTAGTATGCCGAGAGCAGCTCGAAAAGTTAGTTCAACAGGAATTTATCATATTATGATTAGAGGAATTAATCAGAGTGTTATTTTTTATGATGAAGAGGATAAGAGTAAGTTCTTAGATATTTATATATGATGATATGAAAAAGCATAGAGTAGAAAGCATTGGAGAGATAACTGTAGAACAGAGAATATTTTTTATTAAGAGATTAAAAGCCAAGGGGTTAACGAATCGTCAGATAATGGGGATTACAGGGTTACCTAAAAGTAAATCAATTGGAATATAATGGAGGATAAGGTCACCATCCCCATATGCCCAATAATTTAGCGAGGTTGATTGTATTTATAGATATGCAAAATTAAGGAAATATAAGTTTATGTTATAAAACCTATATGGTACAATGATTATACTAAAAATGATGATGACTAAAGTCAGTAGGGGAACTATAATCTGCCCAAATAATGGAGGTTAATTGTGAAAAAGTATATCATTACAACTGAAAGTGGTTCAGATTTATCTAAAGAAATAATAGATCGCTATAATATACAAGTCATTCCGATGCATGTAACAATGGAAGATCAAACGTATCCTGATGGTAGTTTTGATGTTCAGAAAGTTTTTGATTATTATGAAGAAACAGGAAATCTACCTAAAACATCTGGTTCTACACCTCAAGATAATGCAGAGGTTTTTAAGCAAATTTTTGCCAAACATCCAGATGCATATATAATCCACATTGGATATTCTGCAGTAACAACTGTTTCCTTCAATGCGGCAAATATTGCAGCTCAAGATTTTAAAAACGTCTACCTTGTAGACTCCAAGCATGTATCTATCGGAGCAGCTGCTATTGTTAAAGCAACCGCTCAATTCATTGAAGATAATCCTAATACAAGTCCTGAAGCAATTATTGCTTTTGTCGAAGATATTAGAGAACGCACCCATATGGTTTTTCTACCTAAAACACTTCTTTATTTAAGAGCTGGCGGCCGTGTCTCAAATCTGGCTTTTTATGGGGCAAATCTGTTGAAGATTCATCCGTCGATTATATTAAAAAATGGATACTTGGTCTCTGGGGGAAAATACCGTGGATCTTTTGATAACTGCTTAAAGAAGATGGTTAATATTTTTTTCAAAAGCTATAACATTGACTCTGATACCGTTATGGTGGTAGGTGCTCCGGGTGTCGAAGACAATCAGAAAGAGATGATTTACGATCTGCTAAGAGAAAATGGTATTCAAAAAGCTAGATGGATGGAGGCGGGTTCTGTGATTTCCAGTCATGGCGGTCCTGGAGCAATTGGCATCACAGGGATTGAAAAAATAACTGATTAAGGAATTAAAATTAATATTCCATATGAGATGCGAGGCAACAAGGAAAAGGTAGATTGCATTACAAATATAGATGGAGCAATTTCTATAGTGTTAACAAACATATATAATATAGTTGATAAATAATAGTACAATCATTAAAGAACAGTAGATAAATTCTATTGTTTTTTTTTATAACATGCATGTTGACGTTACATAATATGTAGTGTTATAATAATTGAAACGTTAATGATGGAGGGGAAAATGGATAAGAAAAATTATATAATACTTAAAACGGATAAAGAATTGAAAATACTTATGTCTCCTATGAGGCAAAAAATAATTAAAGTAATGGAAAGAGAAGGAAAACCAGTAACTTCTAAATATGTAGCTGATAAACTGGAAATTTCACCTTCCTCTGCTCAGCATCACATTAAGAAACTGGAACAAGTAGGTATTATTGAATTTGACCATAATGAGATTATAAACGGCATCACTGCAAGATATCTTAGGATAACTGAAAAAACTGTAAGTATAGGCCAAGATATAAATGATGATTTTACATCAGAGCGTGATATATTAGCAAGAAACATATTAAGCGAAACCTACAATGGTTATAAAGAGCTGATAAATGAAAAAAGACAGCTAATATCAGAAGAATATAAAAAAGGAAATAAATTCGTTGATCAATTGGCAGGAGTAATTCATTTATCTACAGAAGAAGCGAATGAACTGTTTGATATTATTGATGACTTTATAAAACAGCATTCAAAAGCATCGAACAATTCACATCCATATGAATATGCCTTAATTGCCTACAAAGCTGATTTAAATAATGACAAAAGCGTGGAGTAAATATGAGAGTAAGATTGTATTCTTTTATATTATTATTGAATTCATATATTACAGGCCTTCTTGTGCCTGTGTTTAGTTTATTATTAATAGATAGAGGTGCTACACTTAGCAAACTCTCTATTCTGATAGGAATATATTCTTTTTCAGTAATAGTATTAGAGTTACCAACTGGAATAATGGCAGATATAATAGGAAGGAAAAAAACTTTTTGTTTATCACTGATTGTATCTTTACTATTTTCGGTAGTTATTCTCTTAAGTAATGGCTTAGTAATTTTGTATATAGGAATGTTGCTTTATGGATTAAATAGAGCTATTTCTTCAGGTTCATTTGAGGCTTTGTTTATAGATTCATATATTAATGAATTTGGTAAGGATAGACTACATGTCGTTACTACCAGGATAAATGTTATAGATGCTCTTGGATTATCTGCAGGAGCATTAACTGGAGGATATTTACCTGAGATATCGAGTAAATATTTTTTTTCAATAGGAATGTATGATCTAAGCCTTATTGTTAGGATAATATTAGCATTTATAATTTTAATTCTTGCAATAGTATATATAAAGGAAACACTTGTAAATGAAAATAAAAAACAAATTTCACTATTGGAACATATTAAAAATAGCTCAAATAGAGTAATTAAAAATAAAAATATAATATGTATATTCATTTCTGTATTTTCTACAGGTTTTTTATTTAGCTCTTTAGAAACATATTGGCAGCCACATTTTATTTCTTTAATGCCTAACAATGGTGCCATGTTTCTTCTAGGAGTTATGGCTTTTATTTATCTTGCAGCAGCTATGGCAGGCAATATTATTTATGGACGAGTATTTAGCAAACTTAACACTAAAAAAATGTATATGTTGCTTAGGAGTATTCTTGCAATGGTATTAATCATTACGGCATCACAGACAAATATGGTTTTGTTTATGGTATTTTACAGCTTGATTTATTTGTTTTTTGGCATGGCTAATATACCAGAGAGCGTTATACTTAATAGAGAAATACCTAATGAGTTCAGGGCTTCGGTTTTATCTTTAAATTCATTAATATTGCAAATTGGAGTGTTATTTGGCTCATTTATTAACAGTATTATTATTAATTATTCAACGATACCTGGTTTGTGGTTCATAGCTTCAGGTGTGATTATAACAACTATATTGATTATTTATAAGAAACTTATGTCAGTACAAATTAAAAAGGAATCTATATATGAGGGTGTAAACAAAACATCGATTGATTAAAACAGACCTAAAATATAATATAAAGTTAGAAGGTGGTGGATATATGGATGCAAAATAATTAGGTCTGTTTATAGCAGAGAGAAGAAAAGAACTCGGCCCATTAGCGGCCTAAATCAGTAATACTCTATTCCTCTACTTCATCAATCTGTTTAGCCACCTTTGTGACAATAAAATGAGTGGCAACTGTATCAATCCCTCGTCTTAATATATAAAAGTATCCTATATGGTAGGCATTTGCGGAATAGGCAAATTATAATGTAAATATTTAGGATACTCACGTATAAAGAATTTTTCCAGAAAAATTTAGGTAGAAATCAGTTTTTTATTCAAGTTCTATACCATAGTCTTCAAAAAGGGTAAATTTAATAAACCTTCATAATAAGGATTTTAAATTTATCCTTTATGCTATTAAAGGCTTTAAGCTTCTAATCAATTCGTAGTCGTTCACCTTATCCGCTAGTATCACTGTAATGAGCTGAGTAATACCAGCTAGTAACATATCCGATTTTATTGTGGCTAAGTTTCTCGTTTTAGGATTGCCACAACCCATAGGCTCTTTGAAATGGTTGATTGTTCTTTCAATCACAGCCCGGTTTTTGTAAACACTTGACCATGAGTCGGTATCTCTCACTGTACCAAGATACATTCGTAAATCTCGATTAATAGGAACATTTACAGTCCTGCCTTCTCGCGAAGGAGTGCAAGGATTTTGGCAGTAACACACTGGATTTTTTCCTTTGTAGTGAGTATCAGGGCAAATGAATTTTAATCTTGTACGAGTCTTGTCATAATTAATACCTTTAAACTTAAAGGCCTTCGTAGCGTCACGAGGGCATACTGGCCAACCAGATTCATTAAAAGCAGGGTCTGCTATATCCTCTGACTTTGGACTTTTTCTAAGAGGAATAAATGCTTTTTTAAAATGACATTCCTTTAGTAGAAAAGGATAAATCTTATACGTGTCAAAAGCAGTATCTCCTAAGAACATTTCTGGCTTAATCTTTGGATGTAGAGCTAAAAAGTTTGAAATTACAGGTTTTAAGGATTTGCTATCGTCAACTGTTTTTTCATTTTCAGGATCGTCTTTTATGATTTCTAGTTCAAGTTCTGGATTCTCTACTTTGAATTTACGATCAAAACAAGTAATATCCCTTACAATGCCTAACCCATTTGTAGACCCATTAGGGACGTGAAATTTTGGGTCAAGTTATTGAGCGACTTCAGGCAAAAGTTTCACCTTGGAAGGGGAAATTGCTTAGGGATGGGATGTTTTGGGCCCAATACCTTAAAATAAAAGAAGACGAAACTTCCGCTTGAAGTCTCATCCTTAATGTGGTTAATTTGCAAATGAGAGTGGATCGACACTTGAGAATTTAAAAATCTGACTTGAAAAGTCCCGTCCCTCGCAAACCCTCAAAAGAATTAATGTGAAATATGAAGATAGCATCGCTTCCAATTTTATGATTACATTAGGTGATGAATTTCAGGGATTGTTAAATTATGGGGAAGATGTAATGAATATAATTTCAGATATTGAACTTGAAATGTTTCCCATTCGGATCCGGTTTGGTGTAGGAATAGGTACATTAACTACAGAAGTGAATCGAGAAATCCCCTTAGGTGCTGACGGACCTGCATATTATAATGCAAGAAAAATGATAGATGAATTGAAAAAAATAGAAAGAATGAATAGGAAAAGTGATTCAAATATAATGATTGCATCAGAGAAAAATCATGATAACGACATGATGTTAAATGCAATATTATCTTTGTGTTTTACTCTACAAAGTAAATGGACAAAAAGACAAAGAGACAAAGAGAAATAATAAGTAGTTATATTAAATCTGAAGAAAATCAATATAAAACTGCTGATAAATTAAAAATAAGCCAGTCAAGCGTAAATAAGGCTTTAATTGGCTCGGGTTTTTATTCATATCAAAATGGAATTGAAACAGTGAGTAATTTTCTTTCAGGCATCAAAGGTGAACAGTATGTTTAAAAATGTATTTTTAATTCTATTATTTATTCATATTCTAGGGGATTTTTATTTTCAGTCTGAAAATTTGTCTAAAGAAAAAAATAGTGATTTTAAGGGTATAGTAAAACATTCCTCTATATACGCAATAAGTTGTTTTGTTTTTATGATAATCATTGTTGATGACTGGGCAAAGAGTGTTATGCCGATAATGGCATTAATTCATTTACTTGTTGATTCAGCTAAGTATCTGTTTATTAAGAAGAATAAAAATTTTTCTATAAAGAGTGATAATGTAATTTATGCAGTAGACCAAATGATTCATATACTTACACTTATAATAATTTCACTAATTATTGCTCGAAATAATTTTTCTGTAAACAAAATTGAAATAATCGATGACATATTAAGAATAATTGAAATATCTCCTTATCAAAGTTTTACATGGATTCTTGCAATATTATTTGTTGGAAAGCCAGCCAATGTTACGATTAAAAAACTACTGTCTCCATTTAAACCTTCAGCAAGTGAGTTGGAAACGAGTACTCCTCTTAGCCTACAAGAATATTCTAAAGTAGAACCAGAATCGGCCTGTACTCTTTGTGAATCAAAAGATATACAAGGGAATATGATTAGTGATGAAATAAGGGCTGGCGCTTTCATTGGATTTTTAGAGAGGTTTATTATTTTAATATTATTAGCCATAAGCCAATATTCTGCAATTGGTTTAGTTCTTACTGCTAAATCCATTGCAAGATATGATAAGATAGCCAAAGATCAAGTGTTTGTAGAATATATTTATTAGGTACTTTATTAAGCACTCTTCTAGTTATCATTACTTATTTTATAATAATGTAAGAGAAAGGTAGATAGTTGCAAAAAGAGCAAAGCCTTCATATCGTGATATGCTCCCCTTATAGTACACAGTTTAAATAATAAAAATTGTTTACTGTAGGGAGGAGTGTGTTTTTATGTCTAAGAAGAAGAAAGAACCAATAGGGACATATTTCAAGAATTCACTATTTAAATAAATTCTCCCACTATTTTTGCAAGATAGTGGAAGAAAAAAGTTAATGAATAAGCTGTTTTTTATATCTTAATAATCTTATTATATGAAAAAAGAGTAAAAAATGACACAGCAAGACCACCATGTGTCTAATAAACAATTAGTTAATTATTTTCATTATATTATAAAATTCATTTATAAGCGAATACTTAACTTATAAAGTAAAGTCTAATAAAAACACATTATTATAAATATTTTCAGGAGGAATTAAATTATTTAAAATCGGTATTATTACAGGAAGCAGAAGAGCACTCCTCTTTTCCTGTGCTAAATTTTAATACTGAATACCGCTTTCATTAATCAATTTGGTATTATTAATGTATCTAAAACAAGGAGGTTATACTGATGATTAAAATAGAATTTTTTCATGATGTTATCTGTAGTTTTTGCTTTCCAATGTCTGCAAGAATGCGTCGTATAGCAAAGAATTACAGCAATATCGAGATCAACCATCGTTCCTTTGCCTTAGGATGGGAAGCTGAAGACTTTATACGTAATTTTGGTTCACGGGAAGCTGTTAAACGAGAAGTATTAAGTCATTGGGCTCACGCAAATAAAAATGATGATGAACATCGTTTCAATATTGAAGGAATGCGCCAAACAGATTTCAACTTCCCTATTTCAAAACCTGGCTTAAAAACTGCAAAAGCAGCTGGTCTCATTGGTGGAGATAGTATTTATTGGGATGTATTCGACAGAATACAAAACAAATTGTTTGTTGAAAATAAGAATATTGAAGATATTGCTGTATTAGAAGAAGCAGTAAAGGAAACGAGCATCTCTTTTGCGGATTGGAAAGCACAGTTTAAAAATGATGAAACAGAAAAAGCTGTATTAGCCGACTTACAGCTTGCACAAGCCTATGGTGTTAATAGTGCACCAACTCTAGTTATTAATCAAAAATATGCTATTGCTGGCGCTCAATCACAAGAGGAGATCGAAAAACTATTGGATAGAATCTCAAAAGATGAAGGGATTCCATTAAATAAATTGCAAACACTTCAAACAGATAACACAGGCGGTTCATGTTCTATTGTCGATGGTAAATGGAAATGCGATTAAATAGGATATTGCCGTAAACACCAATAGGGACATATTTCGTGCGCCACGAAGGCGATAATCCAAGTAACTAATGTTACTTGAAGACAGCTATGCTGTACAAATGATGGTGGAGGGTCCACCGAATTCGCCATACAGGTGGTGATTTCAAACTACCCTAAGGTGCTGTAGACAAAAGCTATGGTATTGAGCGTTAGGGAAAAGTCAGTATAAGCTGGCATGTGAATGCTATGGAGATGAATGATCATATAAACCACTTACGAAAGTGTCGAAATCCCTATTAAAATTCCATCAAAACGAGGTTCTGAAATATAGCCTGGGATAAGTCTAGAAGGAACCTGTTTACTGGCTAGGCGGTGGGCGGCACATAGGTGGCATGAACGTAGCATAGGCGTTTGTATGGAACGTGGGAACCCACGGCTTGATGTTAAGAGAGAATTTCAAGTGGCACCAACCATGAGAAAGAGAGTATCAATGCAAGCATGGGGGCAGATCCAGTTGTAGTAGTGATGAAGTTTCTGTAATGGAAATGGAGCGAAGAACTGGAGTTATCCAGTTTTGAGAATAAGTCAACTTTGAAAGGAGGAGGAACTTATGCGAGAAACAAAGCCGTTCGTAATATCTAAAAGAGCTGTTTATACAGCGTATGAGAAAGTAAAAGCAAACAAAGGAACGTACGGAATAGACGAGCAATCTATCAATGACTTTGAAAAGAAGTTAAAAGATAATCTATACAAGATTTGGAATCGAATGTCGTCAGGAAGTTACTTTCCTAAACCTGTAAAAGCTGTTGCAATACCTAAGAAAAATGGGGGAACTAGGATTCTAGGGATACCAACCGTAGAAGACCGGATTGCACAAATGACGGTAAAGCTATATTTTGAACCGAAAGTAGAGCCAATGTTTTATGAAGACTCCTATGGATATAGACCAAACAAATCAGCAATACAGGCTGTAGGAGTTACGAGGACAAGATGTTGGAAAAGAGATTGGGTACTAGAGTTTGACATCAAAGGATTGTTTGATAACATCAACCACGATATTCTAATGAGAATGGTAAAGAGACACGCTAATGAAGAGTGGATTATATTATACATCCAAAGGTGGCTAACTGCGCCATTTCAAATGGAAGATGGAACAAAAGTTCAAAGAACATCCGGAACGCCTCAAGGAGGCGTAATCAGTCCAGTACTTGCAAATCTATTTTTACATTATGTATACGATGATTTTATGGTGAAAGAATTCAATACAATACCATGGGCAAGATACGCAGATGATGGAATAGCTCATTGTGTATCCCTAAAACAGGCAGAATATCTACTGAAAAGATTGCAAGAAAGATTTAAAGAATACGGATTAGAATTAAACCTTGAGAAAACTAGAATAGTCTATTGTAAAGACGATAGTAGAAAAGGAGAATATCCAAATATTTCATTTGACTTCTTAGGATATACATTTAGACCTAGAGAAGCTGAAAAGAATGGGGTAAAATTCACGGGATTCTTACCTGCAATCGCTGATAAAGCAAAGAAGGCAATCCGAAAAGAAGTAAGAAGATGGAAACTTCAGTTAAAATCAAATAGGTGTTTAAAAGAAATAGCAAATATAATTAACAAGAAAATACAGGGATGGATAAACTATTATACACACTTCTACAAATCAGAAATGTACAATGTACTTCGCTATATCAATTACTGCCTAGTAAAATGGGTACGCAGAAAATACAAAAAGCGAAGTACGAAACGAAAAGCGCAGTATTGGCTAGGAGAGGTAGCGTTAAGTAATAGAAATCTGTTTGCGCACTGGAAATATGGAGTATTACCAACAGCTGGATGACGGGAGCCGTATGAGCTGAGAGGTTCACGTACGGTTCTGAGAGAGGCTAAGGGGGAAGTTCCCTTGGTCTACTTACTAAGAATATACTATTTAAATAAATTCTCCCACTATTTTTTTAAGGTAGTGGGAGAAAAATAATAACTAATAAGCTGTTTTTGTACTTTAACAGTTAACGATTAACTAGTAATTTCACATTGCTATCAACACGCTGAAACTATAGAATGAAGTAAAGGGGTGGTGTATTTGAATATATATGATGCTTTAAAAAACTATTTTGGATACACAGAGTTTAAAGAAGGCCAGGAGAAATTAATTGATGGGATATTAAGTGGAACAGATGCATTGGGCATCATGCCTACAGGTGGGGGAAAGTCTCTATGTTATCAGCTGCCAGCTGTACTTTTAGATGGAATAACCATCGTAGTATCTCCTCTTATATCTTTAATGAAGGATCAGGTAGACTCTTTAAATGAAATGGGCATACCAGGTACCTTTATAAATAGTTCTATAAGTGACGCAGAATATAACAGTAGAGTTAAGGGTATAAAAGAGGGCATATATAAAATCGTATACGTAGCTCCTGAACGGCTAAATGCCTATTCATTTCAAAACTTAGCCAGACGCATTAAAATTTCTATGGTGGCCATAGATGAAGCTCATTGTATCAGTCAATGGGGGCATGATTTTCGACCTTCTTACAAAGAAATTCCAGAATTTATAAAGACCCTTTCAAATAGACCTATCGTATCTGCATATACAGCTACAGCTACAAAGGAAGTAGTAGAGGAAATAAAAAAATTAATAGAACTTCAAAACCCCGTAGAATCAATAATCGGCTTTGATAGACCAAATTTATTCTATCAGGTGGTTAAGACAAGTGACAAATATGGTTATGTCACCGATTATATTAATGATAACTTCCCCAAAAGTTCTGGAATCATCTACTGCTCTACGAGAAAAACAGTGGATTCTTTGACAAACAAACTTATCTATGACGGATACTCTGTAGTTAGCTACCATGGAGGAATGACCCGTGAAGATAGAAGGAAAAATCAAGAGGATTTTATTTTCGGTAGAATAAATATAATCGTTGCAACTAACGCATTTGGCATGGGAATAGACAAGCCTGATGTAAGATACGTCATACATTATAATATGCCTCAAAATATGGAGAGCTACTATCAGGAGGCAGGGCGTGCTGGCCGAGACGGCGAGCCAAGTAGCTGTATCATCATGTATTCGCCATCGGATATAGTAAAACAAAAACTGCTGATTCAGAATAATTTTACCTCTTCTGCTAGAGAAAAAATATTATATAGAAATCTTCAATATCTTATAGATTACTGCAACACAAACGACTGCCTAAGAAATGATATACTGAAATATTTCGGTGAACAAACAAAAGATGCGGGATGCGGTAACTGCGGAAACTGTCTGGACAAGTCAGAGATGGTGGATGTCACTGTGGAATCCCAGAAGATATTATCATGCATATATAGATTGAATCAGAAATTTGGTTTAACTACAGTAATTCAGGTGCTTAGAGGCTCTAAAAATAAAAAGCTATTAAAATGGAATCTAAACCAGATATCCACCTATGGGATTATGCCTGAATATAGCGAAAGCTCAATAAGAGAAATAACTATGATTCTAGTTTCTAAAGGGTATATCAATATAACCACAGATCAATTCCCAGTTTTAAAACTAGCCCCTAGTTCTAGAGATGTGCTTAAAGGAAATAAACAAATCTATCATAAAAAACACTTGTTAGAGAGTAAGGAGCTTAATAAGAATCGCCACACGGATAATGCGCCCAAGAGTTTTGATCAGGAATTCTACGAAGAATTAAGAGAATTGAGATATGCTATATCGCAAGAAAAGACATTGGCTCCATTTATGATTTTTAACGATGTTACCCTAAGGGAAATGGCATCCTATTTTCCTCAGGACAAGAGCTCCATGCTTAAGTTAAAGGGAATGGGAGCTAAAAAGTATGAAAACTACGGAGAAAGATTTTTACATAAAATTATTGAATACGCAGAGGCAAAGGATATACCAGAGATTAAGATGTCCAAAGAAAAAAGCCATAGTGAAAGCTTAAACGAACGTTATGTTCAAACTTATGAGTTATATAATGATGGACATACTCTAGAGGAAATCTCTGAAAAGAGAGGATTTAAGGCAGATACCATCGTTGAGCATCTATCCAGATGTGAGCAACAAGGTATGCATATAGATTGGACAAGATTTGTAAAAGATGAGGAAAAAGAAGAAAAAATATTAAATGCTATAGATCAACTGGGAGTAGAAAAGCTAAAACCCATAAAAGAGAGTCTGCCAGATGATATGAGCTATACGGATATCAAATTAGTTATTGCAAAAAATAGATTAAAGTAATTTATTTTAAAGACATTAAGAACAAAGCGAATAAAAGGGACAAATCTAAATAGTAAACTATTGAAATTTGTCCCTTTTTTCCTTAAGATCACTATTCTTAACAGGGCAGCTTTGGGGCCCATTGATATTAAAAAAACATTTATAATCTATTTTTAGGTATATAATAAAAAATGAGAGGTGTTCCGTATTGCTATTTTATCAGATGAAATCTGAAAGAGAACAACTTAGAATACTTGCAAAGGCAGAGGATGACGTAAAATAGGAGGAATAAGTGTTGAAATACAAAATTGGAGAGGTTTCAAAAATACTGAATATCCCTTTACAGACAATTCGTTATTATGAATCAAAAAATATTATTAATCCTGAAATAGATCATGATAATCAATACCGTTATTTTGATGCATGGGATATTAATTTTCTTTTAGAATACAAAAAGTATAGAAGCTTTGATTTCTCCCAGCTTGAAATAAAAGAAATACTATACCAAGATACATTAGAAGAATTTACAGAGAGAATAGAAGATAGACAAGCATATTTTAATAAACAGCTAAAATATTATGAGCTTCTCACAGAGAAAAATAAAATTTATATAGACTCTCTTAACACTATTAATGAAAACTTAAATCAGTATTCGATTACTACCCAACCTGAGATCTATTATTTCATGCATAGATTTAATTATGAATATGATAGCAAAGAAAAAATGGATGGTTTGTTTGAAATTTGGTTAGATTATCTTCCATTTGTGGACTATGTAGTTGAGATGAAAGAGGAGTATATTTTAAGTAGGGATAAAGTCAATAAGTATAACTGGGGATTTGCAATCAAGAGAGAGCATCTTGAAGCATTTGATCTTCCACTCAATGAAAAAGTTATACATATTGAAGAGCGTCCATGTGTATATACGGTGATTTGTGCAGGAGAAAAGGGTACATTTTCATTAAAGTTACTAGACGGAGTGATGGAGTATATAGAAAAAGAAGGTTATCGCCTAGTAGGTGATATAATAGGTAATCTACTTGTGCGTACACATGAGGCAACTGGATACAGTAGATTTATAGAGATTTGGGTTCCCATTAAAGAAAAATGATAATTTTTTAATTAACGTATTGACCCTCTAGTAGATGTAGGTTTTATACTAAATGCATAGACAAAATAATATCGAAAGAGGGATTAATATGTTTGACAAATTATTTTCACCAATTAAAATCAATCAATGTGAAATACCTAATCGACTCGCTGTTACTGCTATGGTAGCAAATTATTGTAATGAAGATGGTACCGCTTCAGATAAATACATAGCCTATCATGAAGCAAAGGCCAAAGGTGGCTGGGGATTAATTATCACAGAAGATTACGCTGTAAATGAACATGCTATGGGTTATAAATACATCGGTGGTCTTTGGAACGATGGACAAATAGAAAGCCACAAAAAATTAACAGATGCAGTACATAAATACGATAGTAAGATCTTTGCACAAATTTATCATGCTGGCAGACAAAGTGGTAGCTTAGTTAACGGTGGAGTACAACCAATGGCACCTTCAGCTATACCATGTCCATGGCTTAGAGAGATGCCACGAGAGTTAACGATAGCAGAAATTGAGCAAATTGTTGAGGATTTTGGCGATACTGCATTGAGAGCAAAAAAAGCAGGCTTTGATGGTGTAGAAGTTCATGCAGCACATGGGTATTTAATTGCACAGTTCTTATCACCATATGTAAATAAAAGAACAGATAAATATGGCGGTAATTTTGACAATAGAACAAGATTTTTAAAAGAAATATATGAAAATATACGTGCTAAAGTAGGAAAAGATTTTGCTGTTACAGTTCGACTCTCTGTTGTTGAGGACATGCCAGGCGGCAGAGATATGGCTGAATCACGAATTCTTGCAAAATTAATTGAAGAATGGGGATTTGATGCGCTACACGTCTCTTGCGCAGTATATGGTGACCACAACAGACAGATTGTATCTCCAATGTACGTTTCTCATGCTTGGCAAGCAGATTTAGCTGCTGAAATAAAGAAGATAGTTAATATACCGGTATTTACTGTAAACCGAATTAATGATCCACGTATGGCTGAAAGCCTCCTAGAGATGGATAAAGCGGATATTATTGGAATGGGAAGAGGATCGTTAGCAGACCCTGATCTTCCTAATAAGGCAAAGGCTGGAGATTTACAATCAATTAGATATTGTATTGGTTGTCTACAAGGCTGTACAGGGGCGCTTTACGTAGGAGGACCTATTACTTGTTTAGTAAATCCTTCTCTTGGCGAAGAGTACAAATTAGATTACAGCAAAGTAGAAAATCCTAAATCTGTATTAATTGCTGGTGCAGGCCCAGGTGGTTTAGAAGCAGCTAGAGCAGCAGCAATGAAAGGTCACAGCGTTAGCATATATGAAAAAAGAGAGTTTTTGGGTGGTCAGTTCCGTTCAGCAGCATATCCTCCAAGCAAAGGTGAATTAGCTAATTATACTACTTGGGTAACAAATGAATTAGAAAAATTAGGTGTAAATATTTATTTGAATACAGAAGTAACTAAAGAATTAATATTAGATAAAAAACCAGATGTAGTAATTGCTGCTACAGGCGGAAATCCTCTTGTTCCACCGATCAAAGGTATTGATAAAGCGCATGTAGTGACTGCTGAAGATGTATTACTAGGCAATGTATCTGTTGGTGATAAGATTGTTGTAGCTGGTGGTGGCGAAGTTGGTTCTGAAACTGCAGCTCATCTCGGTATGCAACAAAGAGAAGTCTCTATTGTAGAGATGAGATCTGCAATTTGTATGGATCTTGATGGAGTTAATAAATATTATTTAAAGAAAATCTTAAATGAATATGAAGTAGGAGCTTATGTAAATACTAAAGTGGTTGAAATATTAGATGATGGCGTAATAGTAGAAAATAGTCAAGGCCAATTTACATTAGCAGCAGAAACTGTTGTATTGGCTTTAGGTTATAAACCTAATAATGGACTAACAGAGCAATTAAAAGAAATTCACCATAATGTAATTACAATTGGTGGAGCATTAAAAACTGGTAATGCATTAGATGCAATAAAGGAAGGTTTTGATGTGGGAATTAGTCTATAGTAAAAGTAGCTAGATTGATTTGACTACTTATACAGATATAAAAACCTTTGAATTCTTGTTAAAGGTCCTTTACGGGGGCCTTGAAGACTCAGTAGGGATGGAACTTTTCAGGTCAAGATATTAAATCTTGACCCTTTTTTTGTTCGCCCAGCATGGGCGCAATCTAACGGGTGAAAGTCCCAAATTCGGGTTAGTAGTGCCAAGCACATAACCAAGAGTAAGGGTGTCCACGGCGACGTGGAATCTGAAGGAAGCTGGAGGCAAACTTCTGGTCTGACGAGTAGAAACGTGCAAGAATTATTATGAGAATATTGTAATTTATTGCTGAATGTATGATAAGATAAAAGTAGTAAAAAAATGAGAAGTGTCCCTATTGAGTGTCCTTGGAAAAACAGGCAGATGCGTTTGTTGATTTTCTCCAGAAACGTATATAAGGCAAATAAGATGATATAGTAACTCGAGAAGACAAGCTTGGCAAGAGTTTATAGCTTAAATACCAACTAAAATTGTTAAGCACAAGCTGAAACTTAACAATGATATGACTTTAAATTAATATGTTCCCATTAGCGTAAGATATTAAAAATTGTCTCAAGACATCATTTAGATAAACTCGTGCCATGTGGAGAGTGTAATTGTGATGATTCATTGTGGTTTTATGTAGAAACAAGACCATATACCCACGATATATAGTGGTTAAAAGACCGTTTTGGGGCGAAAAAAGAGCAACAAATACCGTTTTGCCCCCTATTTTTGGGGTGGTTTATATAGATAAATCGTTATATGATAATACAAATGCACTTAATGATGGGAGGTGATGTTGTGAAGATATCGATCGAAAACGTTAGTCCTGATAAGGAAGAAGAAATTATCATCCGTTGTTACGAGGTCAATGATGAAATACTTGAGTTAATGAACAAATTGAAGACGAAAAATAGCATACTTATAGGTTATAACGACGATTCTATTTATCAACTGAACCCATCTAATGTATATTATTTCGAATCCGTAGACAATAAAGTATTCATCTACTGCCGAGATAAGTTCTACGAGTGCAAACAGAAACTATATGAGCTTGAACAAATATGTGATCACAAAAGGTTTTTCAGAGCATCAAAATCCATAATAATAAATATAACGAAAATATCCCATGTCAAGCCGTCAATCAGTGGCAGATTTGAAGCTACTATGGTAAACGGGGAGAAAGTATTGGTGTCACGGCAATATGTACCAGTGCTGAAATCCAAGCTAGGACTGTAAAGGAGGTAGAAATACATGAAATTTTTAGATTTGATAAGACAATTAATTAGAGATTACTTTGTTATCTTCGGAATACTAATTATAGGTACTGTGTTTCTGACTCCGCCAAACACGATAAATAGGGATTACATTCTATTGGCTATGGTATTTGCTGCTGTAGGAGATTTGCCAAGCATTGTGTTTTGGTCTAAGTCGGAGCTGACTGAAAATAGCAGACGATTGAGGATACTAATTCACTTTATACTGCTTGAGGCTGTAATACTTATATTTGGTGGCATTACCAGTATTGTATCAGGATTTATGGAATACTTAATTTTCGCCATTGAGATTGTAGTAATTTATGTTATTGTAAGATTAATTACATGGCGGGGTGACCTTGCAACAGCAAAAAGAATTAATGAAAAATTGATACATTTGAAGCGTACAGATAAATATGAATAAGAAAAAGGCATGCTGCTTTAATTTCAGCTTGCCTTTTCTTTTTTACAACTTACCTTTTAAAATAAGCAACATACCGATTTTATTTTTACAGCTATTACGCTCAAGTATATGATTATACTATAAACAAGAAAGAGGGTTATAATCATGGGAATACTTATAATTATCATTGCATTAATATTTGAAGTTGCTTTCATAGCTTATTGCATAAAAACTAGTGATAACCAAAACAAAGTTAGAAGTTGGATTCGGGTACTAGCATTTTTTACATTTATAGGTTTTATCCAAACAACTATAATTGATTGGAGCTTTCAATGGTATTTACTTGGAGCTTTGCTATTTATATTTGCGATAATCGGTGGAATTAGATTAGTTACAAAGAAATTTGGGAAGAAACTATATGAAAGATGGCGTGTTATTTCTAAAGGAATAGCTATGTTGCTGGTTTTTAGCTTTGTTACCATACCAGCAATTGTATTTCCACAGTATGAGGATCCTGATATAACTGGAGGATATAAAGTTAAGACCTCATCCTACACCTTTACGGACACGAACCGTATTGAAAGATTTACTGATACAGGCGAAAATCGTAAATTAACTGTTGAGTTTTGGTACCCAGAGGAAGCAGAAGAAAAATATCCACTTATTATTTTTTCTCATGGTGCTTTTGGAGTAAAGATGAGTAATGCATCTACGTTTATGGAACTAGCAAGTAATGGCTATATAGTCTGTTCCATTGACCATCCTTATCATGCTGCTGGAACTGTAGATATAGATGGGAACCTTACAATTGGTAGCAGTGAGTTTATGCAAGAGGTTATAGATGCTAACAGTGAGATCTATAGTGAAAAAGAGCAGTTTCAGCTTTTCGAAAAATGGATGAATTTGCGTACAGATGATATTGATTTTGTAATAGATATTATACTTAAAAATACTGAAAATAACAGTGCAGAAATCTATGATCTTATTGACACGAATAAAATAGGTCTTATGGGGCACTCACTTGGTGGTGCAGCAAGTGTACAGCTTGGACGTGAAAGGAAAGATATTAGTGCTGTTATTAACCTAGATGGCTCAATGCTCGGTGAATATAGTATCAACGGTAATGAAAGTATTGTTATTAATGAAGAACCCTATCCTCTTCCACTGCTAAACTTCTATTCAGAATATGTAATTAATGAGCTAAAAGCTAATCCAGAATATGTATACCCTAATAAATATATTTCATCGATTTCTCCAAAGGCTTTTGAAATCTGTATCAAAGGTAGCAACCACATGAGCTATACTGATTTACCACTGTTTTCACCATTGTTGGCAAATCAGCTATCTGGAATTTCCGGTGGATCAACAAAGGCTAATGTTGATGAGTATTACTGTATAGAAACCATGAATAAACTGGTGCTGGAATTTTTCAATTGTTATGTCAAGGGTGAGGGTCTTTTTGCTGCAAAAGAGTATTATTGATGGAGTAAACTAAATAATATTAATAGTGCAGAGGAACTGATTATAGATATTAAAAAACAAAGAAAAAATAGTCTATATTTATTAAGATAACTATTGACAAACACCAATAGGGACATATTTCAAGAATTCACTATTTAACTATATTCTCCCACTATTTTTACAAAATAGTGGGAGAATAAGTTAATGAATAAGCTGTTTTTTGTACCTTAATAATCTAATTATATGAAAAAAGAGTAAAAAAATGACACAGTGTTTACTGTAGGGAAGAGTGTGTTTTTATGTCTAAGAAGAAGAAAGTATCAGCTGATATTAAATTAATAGCTGTAAAAGAGTACTTAGCTGGTAATGGATCTCTTACAACCATAGGAAAAAAATATGGGGTTACTGAATCCTTATTTAGAAAATGGGTAGCGAAATATAGAGATTTTGGAGATTCTGCATTTATTCAGACCACACATTGTAATCACTACATGCTTGAGTTTAAAATGAAAGTTGTGAGTGAATATCTAGACCGTAAAGGTAGTTTATATAATTTAGCTGTTAAATATAAAATACCTAGTCATATTACTTTATCACGATGGGTTTTGAAGTATAATAGTCATGAGGAGTTAAAATTTCCACAGCAGTATTATTATTAATATATTAAGGGGACGCATTTCAATAATTTACCACTTTACGTCATTATTAGATTATTTAAGCAAAAATATGAGATAAAAATTGAAAGAAAAGAAGAAATAGCTGCCTTTAACTACTTATAATATGAAGAAAAAGACAAAAAAAGACATGGTAAATATACTATGCATTCGATGGATTAACATTAAATTTATGGATAGTTAGAAGTTAAGCAACTCTAATCTCTTTGAGTAGTTTAGGTAGGAGATCTTTATATTTGGCTTCTTCATTTAGTAGCTTAAAGCCTTTGTTTGAGAGGGTAGCTACTCGTGAAATAGTTAGATTACCAATCTCTTTACAGATTTTTTTGTAGCTGTAATCATATAGGTCTCTCATAAGGAATACAGAGATTGCTTTAAACCCTGTGATGCGATGTTTAAGATATATTGTTAAGTTAGTGCTATTAGGAAAAGTAATTTAGGAAGGGATGTTGTTTCATGATAAGTATAAATAAAATCGTAAAAATATTTACATTGTTATTTATCGTTTTTGTAATGTTCGTTGGGTGTGGTGGTGAAACACAAGAAAGTATAGATTTAAATAATTCGTTGGAAACAATAAATTCAAAGGATTCACCAAATTTTAAAAATGTGGAAAATCCAGAGGAGCCATTGGATTCAGTAGATTCAGAAAAAGTATTAGATTCAAAAAATATAGACAATTCATCAGAACCATTGAATTCAAAAGACGGACAGGTTGAAAATTTAACTGAAGAGGATTTAAGCACAAGTGATAAAGAGGCAGGGAAGAATCTAATCATTGGAGAATGGATGTATGTTAAGGAACCAAACGATGAATATGACTATATTATGATGATAACAAATGATAAGATTCTAATAGGACAAGATCAATCAGAATGGTTTTTTAAATACGAATATGAGATTGTAGATTACGATGAATCAAACAAAACAGTTCAGTTATTAGCATATGAGATTGAAGAAATTTACGGATCAGAAGAAAAGCCGCAGTTACTAGAACCTAGTGGTATAGATGTGTATAAAGTCATAGATAATATATTATATGTTACAGATTTTAACGGTGAAGAATCACAATGGAAAAAGAATTAAGAAGCATTTGTTTTATTTGTTTTAGAAATAGACCAATATGAAACAGTTCTCGTGAGCCACGAAGGCGATATCCAAGTAAGCAATAGGGGACGTTTTTCAACAATTTACATATTTAAGGCATTATTAGGCTATTTTAGTGTAAAAAGGGGATAGAAAATAGAGGTTAACAAGAAAAGGTTGTGCTTAAGTATCTTATGAGGACCTACGAGGGACTTGGAATTTTGGGTCAAGTTTTGAAACAAAGAAAAAACCGTGCTTTTCTAATGGACGCCAATAGGGACATATCTCAACCATAATATGCAATGATAATTGTAAAAGATATTGTAATTCATTGCCGAATATATGATAATAAAAGTGGTGGAAAAATGAGAAGTGTCCCTATTGGGTACAAGGAGAGTTTTTAATCATGAAAGAAAAACTAGATTTTCAATCGAATTTATTAGTAGGGTCACTATTATTCGGACTATTTTTTGGAGCGGGCAATCTCATATTTCCCGTTCAAATGGGACATTTAGCTGGAGGCAATACATTCCAGGCAACAATTGGGTTTTTAATTACTGGAGTAGGACTTCCTCTATTAGGCATTATTGCATCTACTCTGTCTCAGAGTGAAAGCTTATTTGATATGGCCAAGCCTGTTAACAAAATATATTCTATACTATTTACATGTATGCTATATTTAACCATTGGACCTTTATTTGCTATTCCACGTACTGCTAGTGTAGCATTTGAGGTGGGTTTGAATCCTTTTATTGCAGAAGAAAAACTTCAATTAGCATTATTTGTATTTTCGTTGATTTTCTTCTCAATTACACTGTACTTTTCACTTAGGCCTGGTAGGATTCTCGATTGGGTTGGTAAATACCTCACCCCTATTTTTATAGCCCTTCTATCGATATTAATAATTGCAACCTTTATAAAACCAATGGGACAAGCCAGTCAATATGCGGCTCAGGGAGATTACATTTATAAGCCATTATTTAAAGGGATATTAGATGGGTATAATACTATGGATGCTTTAGCTTCTCTTGCTTTTGCAATTGTTATTATATCAAATGTAGAAAAATTAGGTATTAAAGACCCGAAAAGAAAGGCAATAGAAACATGTAAGTCGGGTTTAGTCTGTGTTGTTGGAATGAGTGTCATCTACGCATCACTAGCTTATATGGGGGCGACAAGCTTAGGCATCATTAGTAAAGCTGACAACGGTGGAGTAATAATGTCCGTGGTTAGTGAACATTATTTTGGATTTATAGGTAAAATATTATTAGCTGCTATTGTAACTGTTGCTTGCTTGAAAACAGCAATTGGATTAATTACTTCCTGCTCTCAGATGTTTAGTGAATTGTTTCCAAAATCAGTAACTTACAATAAATATGCCATTATATTTACCACCGTATCTTTCTTAATTGCTAATTTTGGACTAAGTAAAATCATTCTACTATCTATACCAGTGCTTATGTTCCTTTACCCTTTAGCAATTACTTTGATTATACTATCATTATTAGCCCCAATTATTAATAAGCAAAGGGATATATACAGGTGGACAACTTTATTAACAATTATGGCAGCTTTTTTTGATTTTTGTAATGCATTGCCGAAAACTATAAAGGAAACTCCTGTAGTAAATAAGTTAATAAATTTCGCTGAGATTTGTTTGCCTGGATTTGACTATGGTTTTGGCTGGATCATACCAGCACTAATTGGCTTTATTATAGGAATTATTAAATGGAGAATTAATGATAAACTAAGACATAATCCACTAAGATAAATTAATTTAATGACTATATTAAATTAATTTAAAGAATATCTAAGCCCTTAATGAAGTACTGTTTTGCACACTTGTAGCGAAATTTATTGTAGGTGAAGATATGAAAATTGAAGAATTACAGAGCAAGCGTCAGAAACTTAAATCTAATGCAGATATTACATTAGGTAATATGAAGAAGCAAACGATGGGAACGGTACTTTTTATATCGATAAACTGCCTCTGAGGTAATTATGGTCTTCAGAAAAACAGAAAAGTCCCCATCGTTCGAATTAGCTATTTTGCGGCTTACTTATACCTCATACACATTAATGTAATATCTAATGTAGTCAATATATTTACCCGATCTTTCAGAATACGTATAATCATCTGGCCTAAAACTAAAGTCTCCAGAGTCATATGGGTCAAAGTTACCAAACTCTTTACTTAATTCGGATCCTTTTAACCTTCTAAATATACCATACATTTTAGTAAATTCAGGTTTTAATGATCCGATTTCACCAACGTTTTCATCATATACTATGTATAGACATCGATTATCATCATATTCTATTGTTTGAAAATCACAAAAATATTCTCTATTAGTTGCATAATCTATGTAAAATTCACCTAATGTGAAAGGTGTGTTAGGAATATTTAAATTATTAGTTAATCCTTTGATACCAGCTTCATATCTCCTTATTTTCTGTTCTAATTCTTTAATCTTTTTTTTATCACCACCGAATAAACCGAGTACCGGTTTTTTATATTGTTTAATTTCATAGTTATGACCAATAGGGACATATTTCAAGAATTCACTATTTAAATATATTCTCCCACTATTATTACAAGATACTGGGAGAAAAAAGTTAATTAATAAGCTGTTTTTTGTACCTTGTGAAATAAAAAGAGTGTTTGACGAATTAACAGAACTACTTGGTCAAGAATTATTTCGGAAGTTATTTGAGGTCATTCTTACAGATGGTGGGACTGAATTTCAAAATCCTATTATACTGGAATGCACAGTCGATGGTACAATACGTACCAGTATCTATCACTGTGATCCGTATAGTTCCAGGCAAAAAGGAATGCTTGAAAAGAGTCATGAATACATTCGATATGTTTTGCCAAAAGGAAAATCTTTTAATGACCTGATACAAAAGGATGCCATTCTGTTAATGAACCATATCAACAGCGAAGCAAGAGACAGCCTGAATGGGTATACCCCGTTCGAACTGTCCCAACTTCTCCTGAACAAGGAATTACATAAAAAACTTCATCTTAAGGCAATCAAACCAGATGAGGTAACCCTTATTCCAGCATTATTAAAATAAAATAGTCGTAGCACAGGCAGAGATTTTACTGTATAGAACTTAGTCTTACACTAAAGCATATGGAATTTAGTCTCGCGCACTATTTTCAGATGCCTGTTTGCTATGCAGTAAAAAACATGTTTTCTATGCTAATACAGATAGTATATGATAAAAAATAGCTTTTGTTAAGTGAAAAGTAGACGTTAGATCTACAGAAAACAAGGAGTTATGAAAAACTGGAATTTAGTTTTTCATTCAAACGAAATGTGCAAGAATTATTATAAGAATATTGTAATTTATTGCTGGATGTATGATAAGATAAAAGTAGTGAAAAAATGAGAAGTGTCCCTATTGGGACATTGTTTGTTATTTATCAACATTGACAGATGATTACTAAAATGTTAAAGAATGAATTGAATTTTCCGCATATCAAACAATGATAGCAATAAAAGTGATATAGTAAAATAAAACAAGTTTGCAACTATACTCAGAAGATAGGATTGTGTTTAAGAAATGAATTTAGAAATTAAAAATATTGAGAAAAAATATGACAATACTAGCATTTTGAATGATATATCTTTTACTCTTCAACCAGGTATTTATGGTTTGTTAGGAGCTAATGGAGCTGGTAAAAGTACATTATTACGAATTATTTGTGGTGTGACGCGAGCAAATAAGGGGACTGTTAATTATAATAATACGGATATTTTTGAAAGGTTTGAAAATTATCGTTCTATTTTAGGTTTTTTACCCCAAGAATTTAAATATTATCCGGAACTTACTGGTTTGAAATTTATGATGTATATAGCAGCTTTAAAAGGGGTAGATAAAAAAAGTGCTAGGGAAAGATGTGAAGAATTACTAAAAATAGTAGGATTAAATGATGTTAAAAATAAGAAAATCAGAAAATATTCTGGTGGAATGAAACAACGTTTAGGCATAGCGCAAGCTATGATTAATGATCCCAAAATATTAATTTTAGACGAACCAACTGTTGGATTAGATCCAAAAGAAAGAATTAAATTTAGAAATCTTATAGGTTCACTATCGAATGAAAAAATTGTAATATTATCTACACATATTGTTTCAGATGTAGCATATATTGCTGATGAAATATTGATTATAAAAAAAGGATGCTTAATAAATAGAGGAATTGCAACGGAACTTGTAAAAGAAATTGAAGGACAAGTTTGGGAATGTTCAATACCACAAAAAATGGTTGCTGAATTATCAACTAAATACATAGTTAGTAATCAAAAACATGAAGATGATCGCCTTATTTTACGAGTTATTTCAAAAAATCGACCTGAAGAAAACGCGATCCAAGTAGAACCTACACTCGAGGATTTATATTTATATTACTTTAGAGAAGAGGAGACTGTAGCATGATTGAAGTAATAAAATGTGAAATAGAGAAGATTATAAAAACGAAGAGTTTTTTATCTTTTGTAATTATTGCACTAATTGTTCTAGTTGGGATTTTTCAAGTTGGATTTAATTATTCTCAACTTAGTTTAGCTGAAATAAGTAATCAAAAGAATGGACATATAGAACTTTATAGGGAAGTTGCGAATAAACATGCTGGCGAATTTAATGATAAAAAAGTAAAAGAAATTCTATCGGATTTTATAGAGCGATACCAAAGTGAAATAGATGGAGAAAAAAGACCATTTGATTTGTTTTCATGGGATATTGCTGAAGTGTTTTTTCCTAAGGATGAAGATGTTTATATAAAAATGAATGATGCAATGGAACGCGGTGAGAAAATAACTATTGATGAAGTTAACCTTTTGTCCGTAAAAGATGCCGGATTTTCCACTTTTAGCGATCCTTTAAAAATAGGAAGTTATACACCATGGAATGATTTATATACTGTTTTAGGTGCCCTATTTATTTTAATGAGTTTGCTAGCAATTGTAATTTGCTCAACTGTCTTTTCTGGTGAAGTATCTAGTAATATCAATCAGCTCTTATTGTCTACAAAGTACGGTAGGAGTAAAATGATTTTATCAAAGATTATTGTCGCTACAGGGATTTCGATAATTTTATTTATAGTAATTCATGCAATTACTTTTATGTATTTTTATTTCCATTATTATGCTTTAGATGGATGGAATGCAAGTATTCAAACGAATTTTTCATTAAAGTTATTTAATTTTCCTGTTGAAGTGAACCACTTACAAGTATATTTTTTAATTCTTATTTTTCAATTGTTTGGATTATTAGCAACAGTAGGTGTTACTTTGTTTATTTCCTCTATCACAAAATCGACGTTTGCTTCATTATTAGTAGCAACGAGTGCTTTCTTTCTACCTCTAGGATTAAGTTCAGTCTTTAGAACAGGAATTATTCATAAATTACTATGCCTATTTCCTATAAACATATATAATCCTGAGAGTATGTTAACAGTAATGAGTGCGGAAAAAGGATTTGTTTTTAACACATTTGCACAAAATTTTGTATTTGTAATATGTCTATTACTAGTAGTAAAGATTCTTGGTGATTTAGTTGCTTATTTCAAAACTAAATATTCATATAATTAAAGCGACTCGCTAGCGGCATGGCTTTTTAAGTCACGTTTTTTGAAGTCTCCCATTTATTTTTACCCTAATTGGCAAATAATTTATTTTAAAGACATTAAAAACTCACTAGGGTGAATAGTGGATTTCAAATGGATAACCTATGGGGCGCATGAAGACTCATTGGGTATGTAACTTTTAACATCAGAAAAACATTACAAAAAGCTGTCTCTAATCTTGCGATTTAGAGACAGCTTTATCGTAAGCGCTCAATAACAGAGTGCCTTATATAGGTAGGTAATTGCAAAAAGAGCAAAGCCAACGTAAGCGCTACACAACAAGGTGCCTAGTAAAATAAATAAAGGCTAGCTATAATGGAACTAAGCTAGCCAAATATATTATTTTCCACATACTGATTTTACATTTTCTGACCAAGGCATCAAATCTTCCAGTGCTTCTGGATCACCTTGATAATCTGTGTCAGGCATGTACATCAGTAAATATTCGAGATATGTAAATACATTAAGGTTGTTTGCTTTTGCAGTTTCAACAATGCTATATATTGCTGCACTAGCATCTGCTCCTTTTGTAGTATCAGCAAAGAGCCAGTTTTTTCGCCCAATAGCGAAAGGGCGGATACTGTTTTCCGCTAGGTTATTTGAAATGGAACATCTACCATCAAGAAGGTAATTTTCCATATATGGCTTCTGATTCTTGGCATAGTTTACTGCTTTGGCAAGTGAAGAACCATTTAATACGTTTAATGATTCAAGCCAACACCAAAAGGCATCAAG
This sequence comes from Alkalibaculum bacchi, assembly GCF_003317055.1. NCBI lineage: Bacteria > Bacillati > Bacillota > Clostridia > Eubacteriales > Eubacteriaceae > Alkalibaculum > Alkalibaculum bacchi. The sequence continues at coordinate 160,530 of NZ_QNRX01000005.1, read as the reverse complement.
AACAGGTTTTTCAAGTTCTAGACGCTTAGTATATCTTTCATTACCAGGAAGTTCTTTGAGATCTTCCTCAATTTTAAAAAGCTTATTGCAGTAATCTCTGCCGATTTCTGCATTGGTAAGTGGAGCGTCCTTTGCCCTATTATCCGGGATAGCCTCCACAAACTTACGCCTAAGATGTGCCCAGCAACCACATCTAACAACATCTTTGATCTTATTATATCCTGCAAACCCATCAGAATGAAGGTATCCCTTAAACCCTTCTAAGTATTTGCTTGCATTGTCTCCACTTCTCGAGGGTTTAAAGGCTCACTAGGGACGTGAATTTTTGGGTCATAATACAATATCGAAAAGGCTCACTAGGGACGTGAATTTTTGGGTCATAATACAATATCGATACAAAAAGTCTCGCCCTTAGCATCACTTTTGAGCATAATTAAAAGTAAGAATATATGAGTCTAATCGGTGAGTTAATCACGTTTTTCAACTGTCGCCAAATCAATAGGCTCTTCCCACCAGCCAAAGGCGACGATAATTTTATCAAGATCAATACTTGGTGATTTTAGAATTAATGTATAATTTCCACCAGGTGCTTCGATAAATTTTCCATCTTCTTCTCCTACTAATGTAGTATTAGGAGGGACAATTCTTCTATATACGTTCACTCCATCTTGAGGAAATCTGTTAGTAGATTTTATAAATTTAATAGCTACCTTATTTTGAGGATGTGGACATAAAGATGTATTTGTCGGAGAAACCATACGGGATATATTTGCTTCTTTAGGAAAATCCGTATTAAGCCATATTTCAGCAGTTATATAGTCCTCAGAAAAATTTGAGACAGTAAATACATTTGCAAATAAGTTGACACCTGAATTACACGGATTTACTAAACCAGCCCATGCTATTTTTTCATCAGATACAAACAAAGGTTTTGTCTGCCCAACAAAATATTTCCCTTGAGAGGACCTATCTAAAGAAACTGGGATACTAACAATTTCTTGTGATTTCATATCTTTTGTATGGTATATATAATTAATAACATCATGTGGCATAGATGCATCTCCTTAACATTACTTTGTATAAATATTTACATTATGACAAAATCTCTTTCTATATAATATTCAGTAGACAGGATAATGTTAACCTATTTTTGAACAACAGTTGAACAGGAATATGAATCTAAAAGCATTAGATAAAAGGAGAAAGGTAGTGAATAAATGAAGGACTTTCAAGAATTTCTAGAAAACATAGACGAATTGAACAAAAGAGATAGAATGGAGGGGATTCTCAATCATATTAAGAAAAAATACCCACAGTTGAAAGAAGAAATCAAATGGAATCAGCCTATGTTTAGTGACCACGGCACCTTTATCATAGGTTTTAGTATTGCCAAAGGGCATATTGCAGTAGCACCTGAAGCGGTAGCCATTAGACAGTTTGAAGAAGAAATTAAAGGAGTAGGGTATTCTCATACACAGGAGTTAATGAGAATTAAGTGGACTGATGAAGTGGATTTTGAATTACTTGATAAGATGGTAAGTTATAATATTGAAGACAAAAAAGATATGACGAAGTTTTGGAGAAAAGCAACCTTTTAGTCCTAGCACCAGAAACTTATGCTGTATGTCTAAAAGAAGATGATAAAGCAATAGGTGGCATAGAGATTGATGATTGGAAAAAACAGTAGCATCATTTGATTTACATCCACATCCTTCAGGTGAAGTGACCCACTTGGGACGTGAATTTTTGGGTCAAGTTCTTGAGCCATGCCAGGCTGAAAGACTCGCCTGGGAAGGGGAAATTGCTTAGGGATGGGATGTCTTGAGCCCAATACCCTAAAATAAAAGAAGACGAAACTTACGCTTGAAGCCTCATCCTTAATGTGGTTAATTTGTAAATGAGAGTAGATCGACACTTGAGAATCTAAAAATCTGACTTGAAAAGTCCCATTCCTCACAAACGCCTTTTTTAGGATTATAGAAACGATGACCGTGTTTGAAGGCAAGAAGATCATTGCAACATTGCTTAGTGGCACTGAGATTGAATGTAAAATTGAATAGATGATTTTAATAAGCCAGTTGGGGTGATGATAGGTCACTTTGACTGGAATTTTAGTTTTAAAATAGTAATAATTAAAAATATAGAATCTTTTAAATATAACGGATATAATGAAGATGATTACAATAAAATGAATTTGATTCTTAAAACGAGATATAAGGGGTGGAAACATATGAGAAGGATGGAAGGAAATTATATAATTACGGAGACTATTTATAATTCACCAAATAACACCGTTTTTAAGGCATCGAATATTGAAAAAAATGAAACTGTTATAATTAAAACATTAAATAATGATCCGATAAGTATATCAAAGATGAAAAATGAATATGAGCTATTAAAAAAGCTCCAAGGTGATCATGTTGTAAAGGTTCGTAAGTTTTTAAAGTTTGAAAATAAAATTTCAATTGTAATTGAGGATTTTGGAGCAATTCGTCTTTCTGAATATATAAAAAACAATGATATGCAAATAAAGGAATTGCTTGATATAGCTTTGAAAATAACAAAATGCATTAAATACATACATAGTAAGCATGTAATTCATAAGAATATTAATCCATTCAATATTATGTATAATCCTGATAAAAAGATTATAAAATTCTCTGGCTTTGAAGGTTCATCAGAATTTTCTTTTGAAACTGCAGAAGCGATAAATCCAAATATGTTCCATGATAAATTGTATTATATTTCACCAGAGCAAACTGGAAGAATGAATCGACCGATAGATTATAGAACAGATTTTTATTCTTTAGGAATTACTTTATATGAATTAGCCTGTTCAAAGCTTCCCTTTGCTTCTTATAATCCTGCAGATATAGTTTATTTTCATATAGCAAAGATTCCATTGCCCATTTGTGAAATTAATCCAAGCATTCCGACTGTTGTTTCTAAAATCATATTAAAGCTTATGGAAAAAATGCCTGGAGATCGATATAAAAGTGCCTCAGGCATTGAATTTGATTTACAAGAATGTATAAATCAATTAGAAGAAAAGGGAATTATAGAAGAATTTGAACTCGGGAAAAATGATATACTGGATAAATTTGAAATTCCTAAAAAGATATATGGAAGAGATAATGAAATAAAAAAATTACTTAGAACATTTGAAAGAGCAGCCAAAGGAAATGCAGAGCTAATTCTTGTTGGTGGGTATTCTGGAATTGGTAAAACCGAATTAGTAAATGAGCTTCATAAACCTATAATCAAGGAGAATGGAATCTTTCTTTCAGGTAAGTGCGATCAATACAACAAAAATACTCCTTATTCACCTTTATTTAATGCACTTGATCAATTTTGTACTTATATCCTATCTGATTCAGAGGTTGAAGTAAAAAATTGGGGAGAAAAAATAGTAGATTCACTTGGAAAAAATGGTGCTTTACTTATAGATGTAATTCCCAGACTACAATTGATTATAGGCTCACAACCACAGTTGATGGAAGAATCTATTGTAGAAGTACAGGTTAAATTTAGTGCTGCTCTTCAAAATTTATTAAGAGCTATCTCTTCACAAAGCCGTCCAATTGTATTTTTTATTGATGATCTTCAATGGATAGATTCAGCCTCTTTAGAACTTTTTGAAAAGGTTATTTTTGATAATAGTATTAGAGGATTGATGTTCATTTGCACCTACAGAGAAAATGAGGTAGATGCATCTCATCCTTTGATTCGAACAATTGAAAAAATAAAGAAGGATAGGGGTAAAATAGAATATTTACATCTAGATAATTTGAATATCTATGCAGTTACAGAAATGATATTTAATATGTTAAGTTGTAATAAGGAAGATGCCTATGGCCTAGCAAAGATAGTTCATGAAAAGACATTAGGGAATCCATTCTATATTATTGAATTCTTAAAATATTGTAATGAAGAAAAGCTGCTGTATTATAATGTATGTGAAAAAAGGTGGAAGTGGAATGAAAGTGATATAAGAAATAGCAAAACCTCAGATAATGTTGTGGATTTTTTAATAGAAAAAATGAAAACACTTCCTGCAGCCACGAAAAAACTTATTTCCATGGCTGCCTGTATTGGAAATCGGTTTGATATAAAAATACTTTCAAAGATATCCGGAAAAAATTTAGAAAATATAAATGAATGTTTAAAACCAGCTATAACAGGTGAGATGATTTATGTACTAGGAAAAGATAATTTAAGCCCTAAAAAAGTAGAATTTATGTTTTGTCATGACAAATTTCAACAGGCAGGATATGTTTCTCTATCAGAAGAAGATAAGAAAATAATTCATATGAAAATTGCTAATTATTATGAAAATATAGAAGGGTTAACGAATACTTCAGACCTTTTTTTAGTAGCAGAACATTATTCCAAGGTATTAGATTGTATTAACAAAGAGGAAGATATTAAAAGAGTAATTAATATTTTTCTTAATGCGGCAAAGGCTGCTAGACTTACTTCCGCCTTTGATACTGCAAGGAAGTATCTTGAACTCATAATCGATATTGAACCAGAGATTTTTAAAAAGGATGATTCCTTCATGCGGACTATATATACGGAGTATCATCTAGTGCTTTTTAGTTTAGCAGATTTTGAAGAAGTGGATAAAATCTATTCAAAAATAGAAAAAATAACAAAATATCCCATTGAATTGGTAAATGCTTGTTGCGTACAATTAATCAGCCTTTCAAATAGAAGCCGGTACAAAGAAGCTTTTTATCTAGGTATATCTCTTCTTGAAAAGCTTGGAATAAGTTACTCTGAAGACAAATTAATGGATGTGCTTCAGGCAGAGGTTGAGAAGTTTTATAAGTATGAAAGTAATGGCAGCCTAGAGAATCTTGAAGAAAAGGAAATGCTCTGTAATGAAAAAGACAAAGCCATTGCAAAACTTTTGAGCAGTATATCACCAGCAAGTTTGTTTTTTAATCCGTTGGCTTCCTTTTGGGTTCTTCTTGTAAATACGAACTTAATGATTGAAAAAGGTGTTACTACCTTTGCTCTAGAACATTCAGGAGCAATTATAGTGGCATTAATCCCTTTGAAAAATGATTTTCAAACAGGATATATGCTTGCAAGAAAAGGAATACTTATTGCAGAAAAAAAGGGTTTTATTAGTGAATTGTATAGAATGTATCATACCTATAGTCTTTTTAGTTGTCATTGGTTTGAGCCTTTGGAAACTGAGATTTATTACGCTCATGAAGCTTATAAAGGAAATTTGCAAAATGGAGAATTTGAATGTTCCTGTTTTAGTTTTTTTACTTCTCAGGCAGGAATTATTGAATGCTGCAATTCTATTTCAGAAATCGGGGTTGAAGTAGAAACAGCTTTATCCTTTGCAAGTAAAATGGGCAACCTATATGCACTGGAATCATTTATTACCTTTCGTCAGCTTTTAAAAGCGTTGAAGGGAGAGACATTAATGTATGGGAGCTTTAATGATGAAGGCTTTAATGAAGAAAAACATGTGAAAGATATTAAGCACAATGCAATAGGATTATGTTATTACTATATTTACAGGGCACTTTTAGCAGTGCTATTTGGCGATTTTAAAATGGCTTATACACTTACGCAGAAGGTTGTTCCGTATTTGGGTTATATTGAGACATTTTATATAATAGCACTCTATCGCTTTTTAAACTCCATTTCTATTTGTAAGACCATTGAAGAAATGAAGAATACAGAAAAGAAAGAGACTATGCAAAAAGTATTGGAAGAAAATCAAGAATGGATGTATCAAAGAGCAAAAGACGCACCTTTTAATTTTCAGCATCTCTATGATATAGTATGCGCTGAGATGAAAGCAATGGGTGGAGAATATGAGGAAGCCTTAAAGTTATATGAAAAGGCTATGTTTGAGGCTAAAAGAAATAAAAGATACTATCACTATGGTCTTATATGTGAAATAACAGCACAGAGATATCTTAAAATGGGTATAAAGAAGACAGCAGGTTTTTATATTAAAGAAGCTTATGCAAGTTTTTTTACTTGGGGAGCAATAGGTAAAGTAGAAGCAATGAAAGAAAAGTATAAGGATATTTTATTTTCAAGTAGTGACTTCCAGTCCTTATCAAGTATTAACAATGATTTAAGCTCAATAGATTTAAAATCTATTGCTAATGCAGCTCAGACTATTTCTAGCGAAATTGAAATAAAAAAACTGCTTGAAAAATTAATGAAAATAATGATGCAAAATTCAGGAAGTACAATGGGGCACATACTTTTAAAAGATGAAAGTAGTTGGATTTTATCAATTTCTGGTGAATTAAATAATGAGTTAGAAATCATAGTTAATCACAAAGAGATAATTTTTGATAGTACAGATATAAAAAAAGTACTGCCAATTTCTATGATTAACTATGTTATGAGAACAAAAGAAGTAATAATTATTGAGGATATGGAACAGAGTCCGTTTTTATCTGATAATTATTTTTCAGAAAACAGTATTCAATCCTCAATATGTTTTCCCATTTTGAAGCAAGATATTTTAATAGGAATTGTTTATCTGGAAAATAATGCATTATCGGGAGCGTTTACTAAAGAAAATTTTGAAGTACTAAAGATAATTTCATCACAAGTTGCAATTTCTATTGAAAACTCTTTCTTATATACTAAACTAGAAAATAAGGTTAAAAAACGTACATATGAGCTTGAAGAGGCTAATGCTCGACTAAAGGAAGAAATTGCGGAACGCATTAATGCACAAGATAGGTTATTAAGTGAAAAAAAATTGACAGATGCAATATTTAACAGTGCTCCGGGTATGATCTATCTCTATGATAGTCAGTATAGATTATTGAGATGGAATAAAAAACATGAGGATATAACTGGTTACTCCTCGGAGGAATTATCTAAAATCAGCCTTATGGATTTTTATAAGGGGGATGAAGAAAACCAGAAGACCATCAAAGAGGGTTGTACTAGGGCTATTGAACAGGGATTTGGTGATGCTGAGGCAGAACTGCAGAAAAAGGATGGTAATATAGTTCCTATGTATTTTACTGCCAGTGCTTTTTATCTGGATGGTACCCAATATTTTACAGGTTTAGGCATTGACATAACGGAGCGTAAAAAAAAGGAGACAGAAATTTTTAATCTTAGCTATTATGATCAACTAACGGGTTTATACAACCGTAGATTTTACGAAGAAGAGTTAAGGAGATTCGATACAGAGAGAAACCTTCCTTTGACCATTGTTATGGGTGATGTAAATGGATTAAAACTTATCAATGATTCATTTGGACATGTTGTGGGTGATGAGCTTCTTAAGAAAGTGGCAGAGGTGCTAAGGTCAGGATGCCGAACTGGTGATATTATTGCCAGACTCGGAGGTGATGAATTTGTTATTCTATTACCAAAAACGGATGCTTTTGGAACAGAGCAAATCATTAAACGTATAAATGATCTGTCATTAAAAGAAAAAGTAGGCTCCATTGATATTTCTATTTCATTTGGTTATGATACTAAAAATAATGAGGAAGAAAAAATTGAAGACATATTTAGAAATGCTGAAGATCATATGTATAAGAAAAAACTTTTTGAAGGTCCAAGTATGAGAGGGAAAACAATTAAAGCGATAATTAATACACTTAATGAAAAAAACAAAAGGGAAGAACAACATTCCCATAGAGTATCAGCATTATGCAATAGCATGGGAGAAGCTCTTAAGCTGCCTAAATATGAAATTGAGGAACTTAGGTCAGTTGGATTACTTCATGATATAGGAAAAATAGCTATTGATGAAAATGTACTTAATAAGCCAAGTAAACTTACAGAGGATGAATGGAAAGAAATTAAGCGTCATCCAGAAATAGGTTATAGAATTCTGAGTACGGTGAATGATATGTCGGAAATGGCAGAATATGTATTATGTCACCATGAAAGATGGGATGGGAAAGGATATCCAAAAGGCTTAAAAGAGGATGAGATACCTCTTATATCAAGAATAATAACTATAGCGGATGCCTATGATGCAATGACTAGTGCGAGAAGTTACCGAAGTGCTTTGCCAGATGAAATTGCAATAAGGGAATTACAAAAAAATGCAGGGAGTCAATTTGATCCTGAACTAGTAAATGTATTCATTGAAAAAGTATTAGGACAAATCAGTGGATTATAAATAGTACCACCAATAGGGACATATTTCAAGAATTCACTATTTAAATAAAATCTCCCACTAATTTTATATGATAGTGGGAGAAAAATGATAATTAATAAGCTATATTTTGTAACTCAATAATCCTATTATATGAAAAATAGCAAAAAAAGACATGATAAAAACACTGCATGTTAATGAACAATTAGTTAGTGGTGAATTAATATGAATATGGAGAATACTTAAGTGGCTCGAACAGTATTTGTAATTTATTGCTGAATGTATGATAAGATGAAAGTAGAAAAAATGAGGAGTGTCCCTATCTGGTATTTAAACCAAAAGAGTCTTGTCTTTTATGACAAATATTTAGAGTAAACCTATCAAGGATAATATGGATGCACCTACATTTAATAAAATCACAACCTTAAATAACTAGACAAACTACAAAATTGAGAGGTATAAAAAATGAAAAAAACTGCGAAGGTATTATTTAATATTGCTTGTATTATTGGTAGTATAGTAGGGATATGGCACTTTTTTGTCCCGTATTCTTCAAATTGGTTTTCTTATATACCAGACGCTCCAACTGAAATAATTCAATCCATAAACTACATAAATTTTTGCTTTTCATTTTTGTTAGTAGGGATTAGTCTGCTGTTAATAATAGTGCAAAAGAAATTGTTTGATGGTTCAGGAGAATTACGCGTATTTTATGTGTTCTTTACTCTTATATGGTTATCAAGAATTATTATACAGCTGATTTGGCCATGGCCGTCAAGCTTACAGCTTTGGCTAGTTGTTGCCTTTAGCACCGAGTTTATATTTGCTCTGATTCCTATGATATTCTTATTAAAAAATAAACCAGAGCAGAAATAATTGCAAGCTTAGCGGCACAATTTTGAAAAAAGGAAAAAGAAAAATGATTGACTTTATAAAAGAACTTAAAGACTTATACCAGCCAAAAATAAGACTCAGTAGGTACGGGACTTTCCAGGTCAAGATATTAAGTCCTGACCTTTTTTTTATTGCAAATAACTACCCCACCCCATATGTGCACTAGTTTTATTATGATTACTTGCTATTACCCCTTCAAATAGAAGGGGTAATAGACTTTTTAGAAAGTTTCGACGAATACTCCTCTAAGAATTTCCTGTAATCTTTATAAGTCATTTTATACTTTTGAGCACTACCACATCCCATTCCTACATAATATTGGGCGAGGGTGTTTTCAACCCAACTATCAAGTTCTTCGTGATGAATAGATTCTGTCAAAAGTTTAGATTCGACTGTATCACGGTTGGAGTCAAAAGGGTATGTAACTGCAATATAAAGATGACTCCTCGTAATATAAATAATATCATCTTCCTGGATATTTTTGTCGTTTTCATCTCTTTGTTTTTTTTCTTCTTCCTCTTGGCTTAAGCCTAAAGAGTCGAGCATTTGAATATATTTGTCTTTATACAATTCAGGAATGGTAATATATAAGGAATCTTTATTAAAACTAGTATTGCAAATATCTTCTAGAAGAGATAGAGCCTCGTTTTTTAAATAAAAAACCGGTCCTGTTTTTTGATGAGTTTCTAAATAGCATCTTACATCTGAAGTTTGGGAAAGTTCTTTTCCGCTAATCTTAAACAAAGAACATTTATAACCAGTATACTTACTTGCAGTGATTAATTTATTAGGAGAATGTGGTTTAGCTACTACTTCAAAGACCACTTCCTTACCATTTATATCCTTTTTAAATATAAAACTCATTCAGCTGCCTCCTTTAAATATTGTTAGTTATATTTATTATATAATATCATGCTATCTAAGTATAACAAACTACAAAAGGGAGAACTTTCTTATAATCTTAGGGAAAGTTTGAAACAATTAATATAATTATAAATACATGTCAATGGTATAATATATATAAATACGCTTATGTGAGGTAAATAATGAAGAAAGCAATAGAAGTATTAGCGGATGGGGAGTATATAAAAAGATTTGGATAACCTTTTAATGAATCACTAGACAAATCTCAATTTGTCTAGTGATTGGAACTAGCATAACTTGAGGAGGTGCGCTAGACTTACAATCCAAAAGCACATATTATACCTGCTAAACCTTGAAAGTGAGAAAAATTTTTTAGCTTATCTTGTTTAAGATGGGCATGTATAATGTTGTAGAATAAAGATTTATTATGTAAGATATGGTAGTATAATAGTTACATAATAAATGGAGGTGTCTATAATGTCAGATTTACCGAATTGTCCAAAGTGTGATTCAAAATACACTTATGAAAATGGAAATATTATGGTTTGTCCTGAATGTGCCTACGAATGGACCTTGCAAAAACAGGCACATAACGCTAATCATGAAGTAATAAAAGATGTTAATGGAAATGTTTTAAATGATGGTGACTCTGTAATTGTAATCAAGGATCTAAAAGTAAAAGGGAGTTCATCGTCTATAAAGAAAGGTACAAAAGTAAAAAGTATAAAATTAATATACGATTCTAGTGATGGTCACGATATTGACTGTAAAATAAGTGGGTTTGGTGACATGAGATTAAAATCTGAATTTGTAAAGAGGGCATAGCACATGTACGACCCATTAAGGACGTGAATTTTTGGGTCAGGTTTCAAGTCTCGCCCTTTTAATCTTTAGGGGTTTCCCATAATTAAGGTTATGTGCAAATGAGCCACCTGTATGATTTTTGAGAGCCATCAGTGGGGCTCTCTAGCTATTTTTTGTTTGATAATTCCTTGAAAGCTGTTCCATGTTTGTCAATTAATATTTTTGAAATATCATAAAATATTGTAATTTGTTATTGAAGATATGATAAGATAAGACAGGAATGAAAAAATTGAGAAGTATCCCCTATTGCTTTGTAAAAATAAATAGAGAAAAAATATATTAATTCTGATATATATCAGTAGAAGGAGTACTAAATGGATAGTAAAGGAAAAGACATTCCGTCTATAGAACAATGGCTTAAAGAAGCCAAATCTGATACAAAGGCTTTGCAGGAGGGAATGTATTTAATACATAATGGAGTGGTTCGTCAAACGCCAAAGGCTATGGTAAGACAAGGGATTGATGACGGTTCTAAAGTAAAAGGTATGGAATTTAGTTATAATGCAGAAAAAGTTGATAAAGCTATAGCTGAAGCATATAATATGGAAGGCATTTTTCACATTAAAGTATGGCTAAATAAGGGTATTCTTAATGTTGGAGATGATATTATGTATGTTTTGATAGGCGGGGATATTAGACCACATGTTGTAGATGCGCTTCAATTCTTAGTGGATAAAATAAAGACAGAATGTGTTACTGAAATTGAATACAAATAGTTAGATAGTCAGCACTAATATATGGGGGCTCAGTTAAATTTTCCATCTGACGGCGACTATTGCCTTAGATGGAAATCTTTTTTTAGAAAAGCTTATGAATATCATGGTTATGTTTATTCTTCATTTTGAGAATTAATCATGTTGATTGTTGGAATTCACATTTATCCAAAGTAATTTACTATTAAAAATTGTGGAGGCAGGCATGAAAAACAAATTTACATTGGCAGCAATACAACTAAATACTCAAGATGATAAAGAGCAAAATTTAAAAGACATGGAACGTTACATTGCGCAAGCTGCAAGTAAAAGAGCTGATATCGTAGCTTTGCCAGAAATGATGAACTATATTGGAAAGGATTACCTCGAAGGGGAAGAGATTCCTGGAAGGACGACGAACATATTATGCAAATTAGCTAAAAAATATAATCTATGGATACATGGTGGTAGTATCTCAGAGAGTAATGGAGAGAAGCTGCCCTTTAACACGACTGTATTCATAAACCCAAATGGAGAAATCATCGCAAAATATAGTAAACTTCATATGTTTGATGTTGAACTAAAAGATGGAACAAAAGTCCGAGAGTCCGATCATTTTACGCCAGGAGAGGAGATAGTGACAGCTCAAACAGATTTAGCCACATTTGGTTTTGCTATTTGCTATGACATGCGCTTTCCGGAGCTCTTTCGGATTATGGCACTACAAGGCGCTCAAGTGATTATCGTGCCTGCTAATTTTACAATGCACACAGGCAAAGACCACTGGGAACCCCTTCTAAGGGCTCGAGCCATAGAAAATGCCTGCTATGTAGTTGCGCCAGCACAAATAGGAAACAAATCTAGATTTGCTTCCTATGGAAAAACCATGATCATCGACCCTTGGGGTAATATAATAGCTAAAGCAAGCGACATTCCATGCGTGATCACGGCAGAGATCGATCTAAGTCTAATAGCTAGCATAAGAGCTCAAATACCAAGTATAAAGAGCAGGCGAGAAGATGTATATAAGTTAGAGAGGATATAAATAGGTCATTAGACAATAGGGACAAAAGAGGGCATATATAAAATCGTATACGTAGCCCTTGAACGGCTAAATGCCTATTCATTTCAAAACTTAGCCAGAGACATCAAAATTTCTATGGTGACCATAGATGAAGCTCATTGTATCAGTCAATGGAGGCTTGATTTTCGGCCTTATTACAAAGAAATTCCAGAATTTATAAAGACCCTTTCAAATAGACCTATCGCATCTGCGTATACAGCTACCGCTACAAAGGAAGTAGTAGAGGAAATAATAAAATTAATAGAACTTCAAAACCCCGTAAAATCAATAATCGGCTTTGACAGACCAAATTTATTCTATCAGGTGGTTAAGACAAGTGACCAATATAGTTATCGTATTATGATCAGAGGGAGTAATCGGAGTGCTATTTTTTATGAGAAAAGGAAACGATAATGTCTCGGACAAAAAAACAGCTGGCGGAAGGCCAGCTGCAAGTCTTAATACTTAATACATAATACTATGTGGTCTATTATTGATGATTGTAATTGTTCCATCGATACAAGCCATGCAACTTAGATTTCCTGAAATGCGTTGCTTTGTAGTTCGCAATCCTTTTGAAAAATAGTCAATGACGGTTCTCGTATCTTGAGGACCAAATTTTTTTACGTATTTTCTAATAGTACGCCTAATCATTATATTACTCATTATTATTTGCCTCCTTTATTTTGTACATTGCTCTACGTCCGTATTTGTCCATATCCACAAATTCAATTCTAGTATCACCATTCATGATGTAATTATAGAATCTTTTACCGAATACTCCAGCAGGACCTCTTTCGATTGTCCAGTCATCCCCATAGACATCAGGTAAAGAGAATTCACGTCCGTCCGAAAATCTGCCATCAAGTGCTCGCTGTACAGCTTCTTCTGGTGTAAAGATTGTATCTTCATCAAAAAGTTTGTCTCGAATAAAATCTTGGATGCTCATATTCTTGGCCTTTGACATTTCACTTAGTTTTTCGTAGTATTCTTCGCTTAGTGTCAATTTTACAACTGGCATATAAATATCCTCCTATAATAAAATTTCATGTTAGGTACCAACCTGTAAGTATGATATCACGTTTGGTACCAACATGCAATAATTTTCTAAAAAAAATTTCAGTTCCACCGGAAAAAGCATCGACCACTTGTATATATCTGTTCACCATTTGTTGGTAGACTCAGCAGGGACGAGACTTTTAACGTCAAGCCTCTCCCGATTTTAGGCCAAATGAGAGGCGAAGGTAGGCATATAGGGACGGTGACTTATGTCACCTAAAATGTGGATAAATTTTATTATAGATGATATAATTTGGTGAGGTGATTTAGTATGCCAAGAGCAGCTCGAAAAGTTAGTTCAACAGGGATATATCATATTATGATCAGAGGAATTAATCGGAATGCTATTTTTTATGATGAAGAAGATAAGAATAAGTTCTTAGATATTTTTGAAAAGACTAAAGGTGAGACAAAATTTGAACTATATGCCTATTGCCTAATGGGAAATCACGCCCATTTTCTCCTAAAAGAAAATGAAATATCCATTAGTGTAATCATGAAAAAAATCTGTGGAATTTACGGAGGATGGTTTAATCATAGGCATCACCGAGTAGGCCATCTGTTTCAGGATCGTTTTAAAAGTGAATGTGTAGAGACTCAAACTTATTATATTACTGTATTAAAGTACATCTTAAACAATCCAGTGAAATGTAATGTAGTAGAGGAAGCTGAAGATTATAAATGGAGCAGTTATCGTGAGTATATCGAAAAAAACTCCATAACAGATACAGCGTTTTTTCTAAATATGCTAGATACAAACCAAAAAAAGGCAAAGAAATATTTCATTGAAGAACTAAAAAAACAAGATAAAGGCATTGTTTATTTAACGGCAAGTAATATAAGAAGAGCAGATATAGAAGCAGAAAAAATTATATATGATGATATGAAAAAGCTTGGAATAGAAAGTATTGGAGAGATAACTATAGAACAGAGGATAGTCCTTATTAAAAGCTTAAAAGCCAAGGGATTAACAAATCGTCAGATAATGAGTATTACAGGGCTACCTAAAAGCAAAGTAATTGGAATATAATGGAGGATTGAGATGTGGCTACAACAATAGAAGTTAATAAGCAAAGTGTCAAACAGTTGTTAGAATCGGGAAAAGTTCATAAGTTTATTATTCCTGAGTATCAAAGACCGTACGCTTGGTCTGATGAACAAATCCAAACGCTCTTTGATGATTTAACTGAATATACGGCTAATGATAATGAAAGCACGTATTTTCTTGGTACGGTTGTATCCTATGAGAATGATGATAGTGGTCAAGAAATCATAGATGGTCAACAACGTATAACATCATTATTTTTGTTACTTCGTGCCCTTTATTCTAAACTTGAATCGATGACTGAAACGAAAGAAGTGAAGAACTTTAAGGCACAGATTGAATCCGCACTATGGGAGCAAGATGAGTTAACAGCTGAAGTCGACTATGAAAAGATACTCATTATCTCTAAAGTGATGGGTGACGAAGGAAACAAAGCATTTGCAAATATTTTGATTAAGGGGATTGTCGAAGATGGTGCTAAGGACAAGTACTCTCTGAACTATCAATTGTTTACTGAGTTAATTGAAAAATATGCGACGAATGAGCCGGAGTTGTTTTTTTGGTTTATACGAAATGTCTTAAATAAAGCAATTCTTTTGCCTATTACTGCAGACTCGCAGGATACTGCTCTGACTATTTTCTCAACACTAAATGATAGAGGATTAGCTTTATCTGATGCAGATATTTTTAAAGCAAAAATATATAATCATTTGGATGTTGAGGGTAAGGCCAATTTTATTGAACTTTGGCAGCAACTTGATGAAGAAGCTACAAATGCCAACGAAAGTATTCAGAAACTGTTTTATTACTATATGTTCTATCTAAGAGCATTAGAGAATGATAGAAATACTACAACGCCAGGAATAAGAAAGTACTATTCAAGAGATAATTTCGAACAGTTGTATAAAAAAGACGTGATGAAAAATTTAGATACAATACTCAACCTTTGGCTTGTAGTGAATAATAGAGTCGAAATTGAGGGGGAAGAATGGTCAAAAAACATCGAGATCAAGCAAGTTTTAGATGGATTGATATCGTATCCAAATGAGTTTTGGAAGTATCCAGTAGTGATTTATTACCTTAAGTATTATACTATTGAAGATTTTGAATATTTATTCTTGAAGTTTATTAGAAAACTACTTGCAGTTTTGTCTGCACGATATATTGTTACACCAACCATTAATGCAGTCAAACGTGGAATTTTAAACTTAAACTCAGAAATTATTAAATCACCAACTCCAAAATTTGATTTTACTGAGGTTGATGAACAGGAGTTGAGAGAAAAAATCAAGACTGCACATCGTAACACCGTTCGTATGATCTTGAAGATGCTCGCTTACCAACATCAGGACGAGTTGTTACCTGAAAAATGGGAAATAGAGCATATTCTACCTCAAAAATGGCAATCTAGTTATTTCCCAGCTAATTCAGATAAGGAGGTAAAAGAATTAGTTGAGCATATTGGAAACAAGATTCCATTTGAGAAAAAGCTAAATATTATCGCAAGCAATGGCTACTTCAAGAAGAAACAAGAAAGTTACGAGAAATCCAAAGTTCAAATATTACTTAACCTTTCTAAACAATATAAAGATTGGGGGCTTGAGGAAATTCGCGAGCGTGATATTCGGATTTCTGATGAGCTTATACAGTTGTTAAACGAATGGGGATTGAATCATTCCGATGAACCAGTAGTAGAAGAGTCGCCTGTTCCAACTGCAGAAGAATTAAAGCTAATTGAAGAGTTGAAACGAAAAGGATTTATTTAGAAAATCTGGTATAAATAATCGGAATAAAGACATATCGGGACGGTGACTTTTAAAGACTCAAAATTTTAATGCAATATTGAATGAGGAGGAAAGAAATGGTACTAGAAACAGAAAGATTAATTTTACGTCCTTGGCGTATAGAGGATGCAGATAATTTGTATGAATTTGCAAAGGATCCACAAGTTGGACCGATCGCTGGATGGCCTGTTCACACAAGTATTGAGAATAGCAGAGAAATTATTGAAAATGTGTTATCAGCGCCAGAAACTTATGCTGTATGCCTAAAAGAAGATGACAAAGCAATAGGTAGCATAGGGTTGATGATCGGAGAAAATAGCAATATCAGTTTAAATCGTAACGAGGCTGAAATAGGCTACTGGATTGGTGTACCATTTTGGGGTCGTGGCTTGATAACAGAAGCAGTTAGAGAACTTATGGGTTATGCATTTAATGAACTTGATCTTAAGAAACTATGGTGTGGTTATTTTGAAGGAAATGAAAGATCAAAAAGGGTACAGGAGAAGTGTGGTTTTAAATATCAATGCACAATTAAGGATAAAGAATGGCCTTTACTAAATGATATTAGAGTGGAGTATATTACCTGTATTACCAAAGAACAATGGATGTCTACAGTAGACAAAACTAGAGATCATTAGTGCATTTCGAGTTTGTCATAGATTAGAATACAACAGTACGGACGGGATTTTAATATCAAAAATATGGCTTTAAGGGCGAGACTTTCTACATCAAGGTCTCGTCCTATTGTTGTCCAAATCTTTTCAACACTTGAGATATAGAATCGGTCGTTTTCACACTGCCTATGATCCCATGAAATCTTTTAATTATACAAGAGGTTATGAATATATAATTATTAGATAATCTATCGATTAGCATTTATTGGTCTGATTCTTGGCATTGAGTGGCTCAAAAGTTTCTACAACCAGTCTAGTAAAATGCAATACTCATCATATATAGAAGGGTTAAAAATAGGTTGTTTATTAAATTATAAGTAGTATAATACAAAAGTAAATGAATTTTAAGGAGAAATAAATATGTTAATTAAGGAAGAAACTGCACTTTTAGTTGTTGATATGCAGTATGGTGGTGGAGCACCTGATGGATCATTAGTAAAGATGATAAATGTTGATGTGACAAAGCAAGAAGATGTGGTTACACCTATAATCAAATTAAAAAATTATTTTAATAGTAATGGAATGTTAGTTATTAACATTAAAACAGAATATGAGGAAGATTTTAGTGATTGGAAGATGTTGAGTGAAAGATTTGATGTCAAAAAATACAATCATTTTGTAAAAGGGACGAAAGATGCTGAAATTATACCTCCATTAGCACCAAGAGATGGAGAAGAGTTGATCGTTAAAAATAGATGGAATGCATTTTTTAATACTAAATTAGATGAAATCTTGAAAGATAAAAATATTAAGAATTTAGTAATTGTTGGAGCAGCAACAGATGTTTGTGTATTAGAAACTTGTAGCCATGCTTTTTCTCTAAATTATAATTGTATAGTCCCAATTGAAGCTACAGCATCTTTTAATGCCGAAAGAAAGAAAATGGGGCTAGAAATGCTTAAATTTGGAAGAAGTAAAGTAGTCAATGTTCAAGAAGTATATAATATGTTTGAGTAGAAAAAGTAGATTGGATTACACAAGAGTATAAGAGAGAAAACATTTGGGGCGTCAATTTTTGAACTGCTCCTTGTCAAGTAGACATGTGAAAAAATAAAAAAGTCGTTATATCTCCAACTATTTGTATGGTTGGAGATATTTTTATGCTGCTTTGTCTTGTAGATAAGTTCTATACTCTATTGGTGTCATACAGTTAAGCCGCTTTTGATAGCGATTAGAAGGTGGGTATTTGCAGAATGAAGTAAATGCCTACCAAATTATATTATAAGTTTATGTAGAGATTTAATATTTTTATTGACTAATATATCGGCGTACGATATAATTGCAACATAAGACGATATAACGTAACATGATATATCGATAACCGATAGAGGTGATTAGTATGAGCAACAACATTGCACTAACAGAAGCTGTCTTTTATATTCTTCTTTCACTTTATGAACCGATGCACGGTTATGGGATAATGCAGAATACAGAGGACTTGAGTAATGGCAGGGTAAAACTAGCGGCTGGAACATTATATGGCGCAATCAATACGCTGCTTGAAAAAAATTGGATCGAAGCTTTGCCGGAAGAAAAAAACTCTAGGAAAAAAGAGTACAAAATTAATGATAAAGGGAAAGCTGTAGTTCAAAACGAAATTGAGAGACTGCGAGAACTTCTTAAGAATGGTGAATCAATAATTGGAGGTGGATATAATGAAACGAACAGTTTATAAACTTTTTTGGGCATGGAATTTTGAAAAGGAAGAAAAATGGATTAATAAAATGTCTGCAGAAGGATGGCAACTTGATTCTGTCCAAGTGTTCCGATATGTATTTACTAAAGGAAATCCAGATGAATATGTATATCGATTGGAGCTATTAGAAAATGTACCATTTCACTCTGAAAGCAAAAAATATTTACAGTTTCTTGAGGAAACAGGTGTTGAATGCATAGGAAGTTATATTCGTTGGGTCTATTTGAGGAAAAATAAAGCTTATGGTGAGTTTGAACTTTTTTCTGATATTGACTCAAAAATAAAGTATTACAAGCGTTTGTTCACTTTATTTATTGCAATAATGTTAATAAACATCCCCAGTGGCATATCAAATATGACCATGGTGTTATCTACAAAAAATGTTGCAAATCTTGTTATTGGATTATTAAATGCTGTTATCGGAGTTGTTTGCATCTATGTCTGTATTATCTGGGCAAAGAAAATTAAGAAACTTGAGCAAGAGAAACTTATTAGGGAGTAAGCTATCCTGATTGAGTAAGTTAATTCTGAGGTGAAAGTCTAGAAGCGACATGTTTCAAGAATTTACGGGACTAGGCATTTGCGGAATGCAATATTCAGTAGATTTATATAATAATATAATAAAGGTATAGATATTTTGTTTTGTTCTTTCATACTATAAAAACACGATGTGGTATTTACACCTACAAGCTATAGAAAAATTTATTGTTGACAAATTCCAAATAATGTATTATTATCAAACATAATAATTTATTTATAAACCTTTGAGAAAGAGGAGTAGGCTTTAGTTAACATTATAGAGAGTCGCGATTTGGTGGAATGCGATATGAAGACCTTAGTTGAATGGACTTTTGAGGGCAACCCGAACTAATAGTAGGCGTTGACGGAAACCACAACCGTTAATCATGTGGCATATATGTTAGTATATGATAAAGTGGACTTAGTCAAATTGAGTGGTACCGCGGGTAAATCGTCTCAAGTATATTTGTTATACTTGGGATTTTTTTATGTGTAAAATTCTACTTCTGTTTATGATTTCACTGTTCTTTGCTTACTTTTATGTTGGAAATATAATAACGGAAGGTAGAAAGTGAAAGAAATATTTTGCTCAAATAAGTTTAGAGGAGGTTCGGCAATGAAGGAAGTACAATTTAATTTAATTAAGGATCAATTGATAAAACTGACTAATCTTGATGGAAGCTTTTATCAAAACAAACTACAGTACATCGATATAAATGGAATCAAAAATAAGAAGGATTTTGAAAAGATACCATTTACAAATAAGGATGAATTAAGAGAACTTTATCCACTAGGCCTTCAGGCAGTATCTGATGAAGAAATTGTTCGAATCCACTCTTCTTCAGGAACAACAGGACTTCCTATTATTATTCCTTATACGCAAAAGGATATTGATGATTGGGCAGATATGTTTAAACGCTGTTATGAAATAGCTGGCTTAACAAAGCTAGATCGTGTACATATAACACCGGGATACGGACTATGGACTGCAGGTATTGGATTCCAAAATGGTGCTGAGAGCTTAGGTGCAATGGTAATTCCTATGGGGCCAGGAAATACAGAAAAACAATTAAAAATGATGATTGATATGAAGAGTACGGTTTTATGTGGCACGTCATCTTATGCATTACTGCTAACAGAAGAAATAGAAAAGCGAGGCATAAGAGATAAAATCCATTTGAGAAAGGCGATTATTGGATCTGAACGATGGGGAACAAAGATGCGCAAACGCATTGCAGAAGAGCTGGGAGCGAAACTGTATGACATTTATGGATTAACAGAAATTTACGGACCTGGAGTTGCCATGAGCTGCGATTACGAATCGGGTATGCACTATTGGGATGATTATGTATATTTTGAAATAATTAATCCGAGAACAGGAGAAGTGCTGCCGGAAGGAGAAATAGGTGAACTAGTAATAACTACTTTGCATAAGGAAGGTGCGCCACTGATCCGCTATCGAACCCATGATCTAACACGATTTATACCTGGACAATGTGAATGTGGTTGTACATATCCTCGAATAGATACATTAATTGGTCGTACTGATGACATGGTAAAGGTAAAGGGCGTAAATATATATCCAGGGCAAATTGACTCTTTGCTTTATGAAGTGGAGGGAGCTAGTAGTGAGTATCAAATCATGATTGATCACTTACAGGGAAGGGATATTATGACTTTATTTGTAGAAACAAATCCTTCTATTGAAAAGAAAGAATTTGAACATAATTTAAAAAATTATTTTAAGTCTAGAATTGGGATTTCTATTATACCAAAGGCAGTTCGTATTGGCGATCTACCCCGGAGTGAAAAGAAATCTACCAGAATTTTTGATAATAGATATTAGAAAATTAATTATACGAATTAAAATAAAAGACAGACTAGCTAATTTAGTAGTATATCTCTTTCCATATTTTATTCAAAGTCACTTCAATCCAGTCACCTTTATTTGCCCTTAAAATAAGAGGTTTAGGTGATTTATTGCCCCTTATGACTAAAGGTTCCACCTTTATCACATCAACCGGCAATAAACTAAGAAGATATTGTAATTTTAACATAAAAATATGGTACGATATAATAGGAGTGGAAATAAATGGGTAATATATTTTGCATTATAAAAATATTCAATGTTCCTTCGCCGTGTAAGAATAATAATGAGACAAAGTCAATGCAGTAAACGGAGAGAAATATTTAGGAATAGGAGTGGTGATATGAACGATGTGTATGGGAGAGACACTAAAGATTATTATTTGTCGGGGCGCTTGCTCCAAGAACTCGAGAAAATACTAGACTATCCTTTGACAGTAATAGAGGCACCTTCGGGCGCTGGAAAAACCACCGCTGTCAGAGAATATCTTAAAGAATACATTCCTCAGTCAGTCAATGAATACTGGTATACGGCCATAGGCGAAACGCCTGCCCGGGTATGGGAATACATATATGATGCGTTCTATCCGTTTGACAGTGAAACGGCCGAAGCGTTGAAGTATTTAGGGACTCCTGCCAGAGAAACCCTTGGAGATATTGCTCGGTTGCTGAAGAGTTGCCGATGCGAAGCTCCGACTGTTTTGGTCATCGATAATTATCAGCTTATCCAAAGTGATATTCAGAGAGAAATCATCAGCGCATTATCCTATAATGGTAGCTCCAATCTCCATATAGTGATCATTACTCAGGAATTGGATTTGCCTGCTCCTGGTAGCACCTATAACAGCAGAATCTTGACCATTGGAAAGGATACGTTGTTTTTTACGGCAAGGGGGGAGGGAAAGGGCTCTGGAGAATCTTTGTCAAGCTTTATTTCTGGCCCTACCAGATAAGGTATATCTGCCCTTTGCCGAACAAGAGGAACTCCTGCCACTCCTAAAACAGGCAGTACAAATAACAGGAAATAAGGCATGCATGGATGAGGTCCTTACTCTTTGCCGCAGGCAAGCAAATGGCATGAAATTGATAAAAGATGCCCTAGTCCTTACGCCCAGGCTTACCGTAAGGGAGTGTGATACTGCATTGCTGGCGCAAAAAGGGCTTAATAATAAAGAAATCGCCGAGATGATGTTTGTTTCGGAAGCTACAGTCAAATTCCATTTAAAGAGCATTTATAAGAAGCTTGGAATACGTTCACGAGTCCAATTAAATGATTATAACTTGAAAAGATGAAATATTCACCCTAAAACTACCCGGTGGGTAATATACAAAGACAAAACGCTGTTATACAATTTAAATTGTAAAATAGCGTTTTTTATGTGTGCCCAGCATGGGCGCAATCTTATGGGTTAAAGTCCCTAGTCTGCCCTAGTAGTGGGAAAGACATAGCCAATGGCAGGGGTGTCGTGAGCGATTGCGAATCTGAAGGAAGCCGGATGGCAAATCTCTGGTCTGACGAACAGAAATCACATCAGGCTACAGTTTAGGATGAGGCTGCGTAACAAGTCGAAGTCCAATAACTACTCGGAATGAACTGTAGTATATGTGGCAGATAGATGGAGAGGAAGATTGTGTTCTTACCTGGGGAGGTCTCATGGACATAACCAATGCAATAAAATATTTGGGGTTATGGTTGAAATAAGATTTATCATGAGAAGTCAGCCGAGGTCATAGTACCAACTCAGTTGCAAATGAGTTGGGAAGGACTGAACTTTAGGAGATGTGAGTAAATGAATGTAACTAAGAATGAAATTAAGGACAGACAACTTCATATTGAGGACTATCTGCAAATGGTATCTGCGGAACAGAAAGAGTATGCAGAAGTGTCCGTTCATTCAAGGATTACTGAAAACAACGACATCAGTACAGATTTTCAGACGGACGAACTGTTGGAGCAGATTTTGCAACCAGATAATCTTAATAAGGCTTATAAGAAAGTGAAATCAAACAAAGGAGCAGGCGGTGTTGATGGGATGAGCGTGGATGAACTTCTAACGTTCCTCAAAAATAACCAAAAGAAACTTGTCCAAAAGTTAAAGGATGGAAAGTATAAACCCAATCCAGTCCGAAGGGTAGAAATACCCAAAGAAACAAAAGGCGAAACCC
Organism: Alkalibaculum bacchi; assembly: GCF_003317055.1. Lineage (NCBI taxonomy): Bacteria > Bacillati > Bacillota > Clostridia > Eubacteriales > Eubacteriaceae > Alkalibaculum > Alkalibaculum bacchi. Next base: position 137,228 of record NZ_QNRX01000005.1, on the reverse strand, counting down.
GAAAACTTGGTGTACCAACAGTAGTTGACCGTGTATTTCAACAGGCAATTACACAGGTACTCTCCCCAATATATGAGAAACAGTTTTCGGAGAACAGTTATGGTTTTCGACCAAAACGAGGTGCACACGATGCATTGAAACAGTGCCAGCAGAATGTTAATGATGGTTATGTATATGTGGTAGATATGGATTTAGAGAAGTTCTTTGATACAGTGTGTCAAAGCAAACTCGTTGAAGTGTTATCACGTACCATTAAGGATGGCAGAGTTATATCGCTTATCCACAAATATCTCAATGCGGGAGTAGTTAGTAATGGGATGTTTGAAAAGACAAACGTTGGAATGCCCCAAGGCGGACCACTAAGTCCACTACTTAGCAATATCATGCTGAATGAATTGGATAAGGAACTAGAACGCAGAGGGCACAGATTTGTGCGCTATGCGGACGATTGTATGATTTTCTGCAAAAGCAGAAAGAGTGCAATCAGAACCTTGGAAAACATTATGCCACATATCGAAGGAAAACTCTTTCTAAAGGTTAACCGAGAGAAAACGAAAGTGGCACATATCAGCAAAGTGAGATACCTTGGCTATAGTTTCTATAGATATAAAGGAAAATGTAGATTAAGGGTACACCCGAAATCAATAGCGAAAATGAAGGCAAAATTGAAAGAATTAACATCTAGAAGTAATGGATGGGGAAATGAATACAGAGCATTGAAATTGACGCAATTTATAAGAGGATGGGTAAATTACTTTGGTATGGCAGACATGAAACAACTGCTAAGGAGTACAGATGAATGGTTACGTCGTAAGATAAGGGCTATATACTGGAAACAATGGAAGAAAATTAAGACGAGATATCAAATGATTAAGAAGTTTGGTATGCCTGAATGGAAAGTACATGAAATGGCAAACTGTCGTAAGGGAATTTGGCGGTCAGCAATAATGCTAAATAGTGTACTTACAAATAAAGTAATAGCCAGCCTCGGATATATATCCATGGCTGACTACTATCTGAAAATATGTAAAAACTAGAGAACCGCCGTATACGGAACCGTACGTACGGTGGTGTGAGAGGTTGGTAGCTGAAATAATCAGCTACCTCCTACTCGATTATATAAAACATACTGCGGAGAACAAATGAATAAGCTTACAAGAGGACACAGGCATAGACATAAAGGAGACTTAAACGTTGGTGGATGAAGATTGAATCGGTAATATCTATGAAAAAGATAAGGGGGTATTGATAATGAAGAAAGTAATAGCATTTTGCATGGTTGTCTTTATGGTGTTTACATTGTGTGCATGCAAACCAAAGGGGGATGAGCAGAAAGATAAACAAGATATAAACGAGTCTTCCGATGGGCGAGGTGATGTGTTCGATGATTACAAAATTCCGGAAGGGGCTGATGAAATTAGGCAAGGGGTCTTCTACTATGAGCTTTACGAACTTTCTGGCGATCCAGGCGACGGTCTTACTCCAAGGGAAGGGGCAGGGCTGGTAGATGAACTGTTGGCCTCAACAGGGCTTTACAGCGGAGATAGGATTTCCGCCGATGAGTGCCTCTATATTTCTTTTGACGATTTAATGATTATTGATTCTGCTATGGGACGGGAATGTTACATTTATAGTGTTGCTCTTGGCACCGCTGAAGGTGGGCTTATGGGTGACGGTTATCAGGTGATATATCGGTTTTCAGTAGACTACAGCGGCAATAAAACGGCATCCATTTATGAGGATTTCAGTGATACCATTCTAGATGACGGTCTTGGCGACGTTATTTCGAAGGACAACACTCACACTGACAATACTTCGAAGGATGACGGTCGTGGTGATGTCCTTTCCCAGGATGATGGAAAGGGTGACCTTATTCCATATGGTCCCAACTGGCGGGGCATGTATGTAGGAGACGAGTTTTCCATTGAGATTACTAAATTCAACGGCAGTAGCTTTTGGTTTGATATTTATTTGCTCCGAAATGGTAGTACGGTAATGAGTGGAACTGCGACTTTATATCCAGATGATAAATATATGGCGGAATATGGTGAAATTTCCTTTAGCCTCTATAAAGATTACAGCGCCATCGATTTCTTTGCGCCTGAAAGTTCGGATTGGGCTCATATGCGTGGCCAATACAAGTTTATAGAATAAATTTTTTTTGCATAGGCGCAAAGAACAGGAGGGGCAGCATGCCATTATGGCTGATTATTTTCCTAATTCTCGTTTGTTTGGCGAGTGAAATGTTATTGTTTTTCACTAGAAAGAAAATCGGAAAAACAAACCAGATAATAATGGGGCTCATACTGATGGTAATTCTTGTGGGAGGTCTGTTGTATTTAACAGCTTCTCTACTGCTCCTGTACAGTATTGATTAAAGTATGAAGAGAGCAGCGAAGTAAAGGCAAATACGAGTTGAAAGTAGAAAGTTCGAGCAATTTAAGAAGGTTGTTTTATTGCTGACTACAACGGATGAAGGGGTATTATGCAATCAGGAGATTCATCTAGAAAGGAGTATAGATGACATGAAAAAAAATCTTTCATTACTTTTATTCATCATATTGACACTATCTATTTCTGCCTGTAAAGACGATTCCACGTACAAAAACCAAAAGGATCTAAATCAGTCCTCTCAGGAGCAAACCGAAAACACTGCCGTACTTTGCGCAGATTTTTCCAGCGGAAATTCCGATTTAAATATTAAAGAATACGAACTGGAATATACTGGGGATTTGACTCCAGAAGCACTTTTGGAAGGCTTGACTGAGCTGACTGGACTTGACTTTATAGCGGATACGGCGCAAACTCAAAAAGGTATTACGGTAGATTGGAAAAAGGAGAGCACATTGATTGCCAACCTTGGTGACAGGGAACAAAAAGAGGAGTTTTTCTTTTACGATGCGGACTCCATGCGCTGGTTTATGATGGATAGCCTGTATCGAACTCTTCGTGAAAACTTCGAAGAAATAGACACTTACTATACCATGGACGGCGGGAAAGAACTAGAATTTGAGGAATTATATCCCGTAAAACTTTTCCCTACCGATATGTCATATGAAGGCAGTCCCTTCTACTTTGCTCATGCTAGCAGCCAGAGCGATGAAGAGTAGAAGTTGTGGCAATATGTTTAAGGTAAGAAAAAATATATAAATTGTGTGAGGTAAAAAAGGATGAAGTTCATAAGAAAAATCATGGGTTTTGAATCTCGGTATTCCTGGGTAAAATGGCTCCGTATCGGTTTTGCTGCTGCCGCACTATTAATGGCACTTATATTCTATTATAATTTTGGGGGATTTGCTATCGACGATGGCATAGGCGGCCTAATCATTTCAGTAATAATGTTTGGTGTTTTTTTTGCACCAATTTTATTAGTCATAATGGTGGTCTCGGTGCTGATTGGCGCAGTTGTTGGTGGGGTGAGCAGCGGAAGAAAGCAACATAAGAGCCTCAAAGAATCCGAAGCCACAGGTTCCACCGAATTTTTGGAACTTGATAGGGCGAGGATTAAAGTGCAAATAGCAAGTTTTTTATATTTCCTCGCGATCGGGGTGGCAGTGCTGATTGGTATCGCTGTGCACGTTTATGCGGAAACTGGATTGGTAGTAATATATGTTATCGTCGCAATAATTGTTTTTTTCAAGATAGGGATTTTGGTATTAAAAGCGTCGAGTCGTTATAGAGATTCATTTAAAGATGAGATTGTAAAGAAAAGACTAGAAGAGGTTTTTAAACAGGTGGACTTTCGCCCTAATGAAAAAATTGATGAAAGCAACATAGAGGAGAGCCAGTTGTTCACCTCCTATGACAGATATAATGGCAACGATTATCTTTCTGCCAGTTGTCAAAACAAACGCTTTATCCAATCAGATGTTCATCTTGAAGAAGAGTACGAAGCTACCTATACAGATGACGATGGAAATACCCAAACCGTAACGAGATACAGAACGGTATTTCGTGGACGGCTTATGATATTCGATTATGACGCTATTTCAAATGAGCCTGTTATGGTTTATAGTAAGTCTGGCAGTGGGTATCCATTTAGCAAAGGGATACAAACAGAGCTGGATGCTTTTAATAGAAAGTTTCATGTAGTATCAAAAGATTCTCTTGGGGCGCTGCGTATTCTGACTCCACAAGTAACCGAAGCCATCATGCTTGCCGGCGAAAAAATCAATTTTCCAATATCTCTGTCATTCATAAATGACAAGATTTATGTGGCGGTGGCAATGGGAGACTCCTTTGAGGCAGCAATCGTGGGGGATTCAACTCTTTCAGAACTACGAGAGCGTGTAGAGTACGAAATTCAAATCATGGTTGATTTAATGGAAATATTGTACTTCAGAGATTGAAAGGAGTAGATGAATGAAAAGTGAAAGTTTTGAACAGCCTAGCAATTGGGAGCTTAAGACGAAACTCTATGACCTGAAAACGAAAAAAAAGCGAATGGGTCTTATTGCCCTTTTGTGTTTGATTGCTGTGATTATTTTTTTGCTTATGGCAGAAGTGATTCTATTTATTTTCGCCCTATTAGGGGTCATTGTCTTTGGAATGAAAAGCATGGGAGCAAATAAAAAAATAAAACAGATCGCAAAGATTACTACTGTGGAAGAGGTAATAGAGGAGGTTTTTGATGACTGCATCTACAATCCCTATGGGAGTATTGACAGGACACGGATTAGAGATAGCGGACTCATTGACGACTGGGATTCGGGGGGGGATAGCTATGATACTGAAACCCACTTCAAATTCGTCGGCAACGATTATATTAGTGGAAAATATAAGGGGCACCAAATTGAGCTTTGTGATGTAAATGTTACGAAAATTACAAAAAAAATTGAGGTAGATGAAGAAGGGAAAAGAGAGGAAAGAGAAGAGCAGGAAACCAGTTTTAAAGGGATATGGATGACCTGTAAATTAGAGAAATTCCTGCCAGCAGAAGTGCGAATTCGTGAAAAGAAAGAACGGGCTCTCCTTTTTAAAAATATTGTAGGAAAGTACACTTGGGTCAAAAGCGATGTAGAGACAGAAAACCATGCCTTTAATGAACAGTTTCAAATCCTTACCAACGACGTTCATTACACTTTCTATGTATTGACTCCCCACTTTATGGAGCGTATTTTATCTGTGGATAAGAAGTCTGGTGGCCAGACATTGCTTTGTTTTAGAGGGGAATGGGTTCATATTGCTGTACATAGCGGCAAGGATTTCTTCGAAATTAAGAAAGGTTCTGAAATCAAGGATATTCAAGCATTAAGGCTTCGAATTCAAAATGAGATTACATATTTTACAGATATTTTGGATGAACTGTTTCATAACGAGCAACTTTTTTCGTGAGGTAGGTATCAAAAAAAGAAATGAGGAATGAATATGCCATTTTTAATTGGAATTTTAGTAGTTGCTGTTATTGTTGTTATATGGATTATAAGTATGTCAAACCGCTTCAAGATTCTTTTGGTAAAGATCAGCGAATCGAGTTCAGGGATTGACGTGGCACTCACAAAGCGTTATGATACGCTGACCAAAACCATGGATGTTGTAAGGGCGTACGCTAAACACGAGACTGAAACTTTTGAGAAAGTGATTAAGCTTCGCGCTGGAATGAGCATGGCGGAGAAAAATGAAGCCAATCACTCTATGGATGAGGTGGCTCACCGGATCAACTTAGTTGCAGAAAACTACCCCGAGCTTCGTTCATCCGAGAACTTTAAGCAGCTTCAGGCAGCGATTATGGATGCAGAAGACCATTTGCAGGCCGCACGTCGAGTATATAATATGAACGTATCTGCATTTAATCAAAAAATGCTAGTATTTCCCGATAGTATCATTGCAAACGTAGCTCACTACACGCCAAGGGAGTTTTTTGAGGCAGATGAAATCAAGCAGATGGATGTAAAGATCGATCTTTAATAGTTAAAAACAGAACATAAAAATGGCGACCATAAAGGCCGCCATTTTTATGTAATAAGATTTTTTATGTGCCAATGGCGACAGATACTTAAAAGTAAAATACTATCTAGCTGTAAATCTTTGGATCAAGCTGAATGTGGGCATGGGTATCCTTAATTAATAGGGTATCATTTTAAAAACTAAAATGATACCTTATTAATTTATGGTGGGATATATGATAAGATATAACAGAAAGAAGTTGAGGAGTAACGCCCTAAGGGCCATAAAATAGAACGAAACCATATTAAAAGATATCCAAAAGAGACAATAACAGAGGTGATATTATGGAAAACTTACCAATTACAATAAATCTTATCAATAATATATCTTTAATGTTTCTTATTACATTTTTATTATCAAATACCACTCCCTTTAAAAATATAATATTAAATCGGCAAAATACGTTTGTGAACAAAATGTTTTTAGCGATCATATTTAGTCTCTTTGGAATTTTTGGTACTTATTATGGATTTCCTATAGAAGGGGCGATTGCCAATTCTAGGGTAATCGGTATTATGGTAGCTGGTTTATTAGGAGGCCCTTTTGTAGGTATTAGTGCTGGACTTATTGCAGGTTTTCATAGATGGGTTATTGATATTGGTGGATTTACGGCATTTGCCTGTATGATATCTACAATTGTTGCAGGTATTATTGGAAGCATAGGATATAAATATAAAAATAGATTTGAAAAAATATGGGTATTAGGATTTTTTCTGACTATAATAGCAGAAGTCATACAAATGGGTATTATCATTATCATTGCAAAACCCTATTTAGCAGCAGTTTCTTTAGTAAAAACGATTTTTGTTCCTATGACCCTAATGAATTCTATAGGAGTTATGCTATTTTTATTATTAATAAATAACATTTTTAAAGAACAAGAAAGAAAAGCTGCCATTCAATCAGAGTTAGCGTTAAAGATTACAGAAAAAACTCTTCCCTATTTAAGAAATGGGATAAATAAAGAAACGGCATTAGCTACTTGTAAGATTATACATTCTATGGCAAAAGTAGATGCGGTTGCTATTACAAAAGGAGAAGAAATTCTTGCCCATGTTGGCATTGGATCCGATCATCATTTGCCTGGTGAAATCGTGCAAACATCTTCAACAAAAGCGGTATTAAAGGCGAAGAAATCTATTATCGTAGAAAATAAGGATGAAGTTGGTTGTTCAAATAAAACTTGCCGACTTAATTCTGCTGTTATTACTCCTCTAATGAAAAAATCTAAAGTGATAGGAGTATTAAAAATATACAAAACTGAAAAAAATACAATTACAAGTATTGATGTAAAATTAGCGGAAGGTCTCGCTCGTCTTTTCTCAACCCAAATAGAACTTGCAGAAGTTGATTATAACGCACAACTTTTAGCAAAAGCTGAATTAAAGGCTTTGCAGGCTCAAATTAATCCACATTTTCTCTTCAATGCCCTAAATACTATTGTGTCGATGGTTCGAATCGATCCAGATACAGCAAGGAAACTATTAATTAATCTAAGTACATTTCTAAGGGAAAATTTTAGAGAAAAGGATGATATGATAGATATAAGCAGTGAATTAAAGCATATTGAAGCTTATTTAGAAATTGAAAAGGCAAGATTTGGCGAAAGACTAAATGTTGAATACAGTATAAATGACTATAATTTTAAAATCCCTCATCTTATACTACAACCCTTAGTGGAAAATGCAGTAAAGCATGGTATATATACAAAAAAAGATGGTGGAACTATTTCTATCATTATTAATGAGGATAAAAAGAATTATATTATAAAGATAGAAGATGATGGGGTAGGATTTAATCCGGATTCACAAGAGCCAATTGGTCATGGTATTGCTCTTAAAAATATAGACACAAGATTAAAATCTATTTATGGAGATGATTATGGATTAAAAATCCAAAGCAGTGAAAATATAGGCACAAAAGTGTTAATAAATATTCCAAAGGCGGGTAGCTTAAATTGAGCATAAGAACTATTTTAATTGATGATGAGTATTTATCTATTGAAGAATTATCCTTCCTACTTTCAAAAGCTACGGATATAGAGATTATTGGTAGGGCTTACAATGGAATAGAAGGATTAAAGCTTATAAAGGACCTAAAACCAGATTTGGTTTTCTTAGACATTCAAATGCCAGATATGACTGGGCTTGAACTTAGTAAAGAAATAAATAAATTAGATATAAAATGTAAGATTATTTTTAGTACGGCCTATGACAAATACGCTTTGGAAGCCTTTGATGTAGAGGCCATTGACTATATATTAAAACCTTTTGAAGAGCAAAGGGTTTTAAAGGCAGTAAATAAAGCAAAGAATCTAATTCAAGACGAAAATACTGAAACAGAGCCTTCTAAACTAGTTAAAAAAGCTGTTGCCCTTAATAAACTATCGGTATTAAAAGAAGACAAAATACTACTCATTGACATAAAGAGTATTATAGTTATTTATACAGAGGATAGAAATATTTATATAAAAACCAAAGAAGAAACTTTCCATTCAAATTATTCTATCCAAGAATTAGAGAAAAAACTTAGTGATAAGGGTTTTTTTAGAACTCATCGCAGTTTTTTAGTCAATCTTAATAAAATTAAAGAAATTTCACCATGGTTTAATGGTTCATATATGGCACTATTAGATGGTTATGATGGTGAAGTGCCCATTAGCAGAAATAATGTAAAGGCTTTTAAAAACATATTAGGAATTTGAGAAAAATTTAATGTGCTTAATGACAAAAAACAGACACTTTGGGTCTGTTTTTTGTCATTTGGTGATCTTTTTATCCTTTTTAGAATGAAAAGCTATAATATGAACCTGTAAGGTAATTATTGATTTATTTTAAACTATTTATTAAAAAGGAGGATTACCATGACTACATTCATAATTGGACTTATTATTTTAATAGTTGGTGGTTATTTCTATGGAAAATACTGTGAAAAAGTATTTGGACCAGATGACAGAACAACACCTGCAATTGAAAAAGCCGATGGTATTGACTATGTCGGTATGAGTAAATGGAAAAACGGATTAATTGAACTTTTAAATATAGCAGGAACAGGACCTATTTTAGGACCTATTCAAGGTGTTTTGTTTGGACCGATTGCATTTATAACCATCCCTATTGGATGTGTAATTGCTGGATCTATGCATGATTATTTTGTTGGAATGCTTTCTATGAGAAATGGTGGCGATCAAATGCCTAAAATGATTAGAAAGTATTTAGGTGAAAAAACCTATAAGATTTATAATGTAGTAGTTTGGATATTATTACTTTTAGTAGGAACAGTATTCATATATACTCCGGGGGATTTGATTGTATCAGATATTTTAGGTCAACAGCCAACTATTGACAATCCAGTACTTTGGATTGTATATGCAGCAATTTTTGCTTATTATATAGCTTCTATTGTTTTTCCAATAGATAAGATCATTGGGAAAGTATATCCTATATTTGGTGCAATACTTGTTTTATCTGCCCTTGGAATCTTTGGAGGCGTTTTGTTAGATGGAGGAGTAAACTTAACAAATTTATCTTTATCTACTAATATTTTTGGTCAACATCCTAGTGAATTATCCTTTTTCCCTGTGTTTTTTATAACTGTAGCCTGTGGAATTATGTCAGGGTTCCACTCTACTCAATCAACACTAATTAGTAGAACGGTTACCGATGAGCGAGAAGGAAGAAGTACCTTTTTTAACATGATGTTAGTAGAAGGATTTATTGCCATGGTATGGGCGGCAGGCGCAATGGTACTATTTAATCTAGGTACGGCTGTGGATACGAATGCTACATTAATGGTAGGTATGATTTCTAGGCATTTTCTAGGAAACATAGGAGCTTTGTTTGCAATTCTTGGAGTAATTGTACTACCCATTACTTCAGGAGATACCGCCTTCAGGTCTCTACGACTTACCTTAGCAGAAACCTTTAACATTGATCAATCTACAAATAAAAACAGAATGGGCATTTCAGTAATTATCTTTGCAATTGCAGCTGTAATATTAGTATATTCCAAATCAAGTCCTGGAGGATTTAGCCTTCTATGGAGATACTTTGGTTTTACGAACCAACTTATTGCAGTATTTGCTCTGGCTATGATTGCAATATACTTGGCAGGTAAAAACAAAAATTACTGGATTTCATTATTGCCAGGAGTATTCTACTGTATGGTTGTTGTAAGTTATATCTTGCATGAGCCTATTGGATTTGGATTAGAATCTAGAATTGGATATCTATTCGGATTAGATCCAAATAGCTATAGCCTTTCCCTCATTCTAGGCGCAATCATTGCAATTATTTATGGCTGGGTTGTTATGAAAGCTGGCAAAAAAAGAGCTACTAATAATTTGGGAAAATTAAATCTATAATAATATCAAATAAACCGACTCTAATGAGTTAGACTTATGATCTAGCAATGAGAGTCGGTTTGCCATTTGTGGATTTTAATTGCTTTTGGACTAGGCATTCAGGGCTTCCTAAAAGTAAAGCAATTGGCATATAATGTCGAAAAAATCATTGCTCTCATATGTTGAATATTAATATGAGGGCTAAAAGATTATTATTAGTGTTTTTCGTATTGACAAATTAATGAGGGTTTAGTAGTATTATATTAACGATAATGATTATCAATATCAAAATATTGTTGGAGGTGTTTAAATGAAAAAAATTAGTATTATATATTGGAGCGGTACAGGGAATACAGAGTTAATGGCAAAGGCAATGGAGGAAGGGTTAGGGGATGTACAGGTAGAATTGATAAGTGTAGAACAAGCCACAGTTGACCATGTTCTTCAGGCAGATGGCGTGGCACTTGGTTGCCCTTCTATGGGTGCTGAGGAACTTGAAGAAGAAGTCATGGAACCTTTTATTTGTGAACTAGAGTCAGAAGATTTAAAAGGAAAACCTGTGATATTATTCGGATCATACGGCTGGGGAGATGGCGAGTGGATGGAAGACTGGCAAGAAAGAATGAAAAATCTAGGAGTCCATTTAATTGACGAAGGGTTAATTGTCCATGAAGAACCTACAGAAGAAGGCTTACTCCAGTGCAAAGAATTAGCAATGCGCCTTGCGGAAGTGGTAAAAAAGTAGACGATGTCTGTGGATTTATCAAGCATCAAGGTAAAAACTGTCTTCTATGTAGATATTGGAAAGTTTATCATGACCCTGATAATGCCCAGAAACAATTTGAAAGCTTCGATTGTGCGAGGAGATTAGTGATACAGCAAGTTATAGAAAAGTACCGTGCAGCATAAGGAAAAAATCGAATGTAGCTTCCACTCGAGTCAGATTCCACCAAAGCATAGCAAGATTATTTTCAGAAGAGAGGTGACTGGGGCAATAGTGAACATGTAGATGAGCGCATCTATCCATAAGGAGGGTGCGTTTTTTCGTTCTATTTTCTTACAAAGTACAATAATGTGCAAGAGTTATTTAAGAAATATAAGGATGGCAGACTATGTGAAAACGACCAATTCTACATATAAAATGTAGGGCTTAAAGTATTCCCGCTAATGACGATATATTATATATATTATAGTTTAAATACTTTTCAGCCAAAGAGGGGGTATATCAGATGTATCTGCCGGACATCGTTTCAGTTATTTATTTTGTCGCGTGCGCAATCTACTTTTTTTATGGCTTACTGGTCCTTTCAAATAATAGAAAGTCGACGATGCATTGGTTGTTTTTTTGCTGCTGCTTGGATATGTCTATATGGGCTTTATCCTTCTCCATAGGAAATGTTGCTGTAGACTACGAAAGCGCCCTTTTTTGGCGCCGAATTGCATCAATTGGCTGGAGTTCATTGTACAGCTATTTTCTTCACTATATTCTTTTATTAACAGGAAACAAGCTCTTAAAGAAAAAGTCGATTTACATATTGCTCTACATGCCAGCGCTTTTGAATATTTTCTTATATGGTATTTATACAAATACTGTAGTACAATCCTATCATCTTGTGCAAACATACTTCGGCTGGATCAACATATCTGGCAATACCTTGCTGGACTGGTACTTCAATCTTTATTATGTTGGTTATTCAGTGATCGGTATCGTTCTTCTGTTTCGCTGGGGCTTTATCTCAAAGGAGACTGCCAAACGGAAGCAATCTATTATTATTGGTATTTCTTATATTGCTGCCGTAATCTTTGGAACTTTGACGGAATATATTATTAATTATTTTTTACATGTAAAAGTTCCTCAACTTGCTTCGATTATCATCCTGATTCCATTGTCCGCGATGCTGTACTGTATCAGACGATATAACTTTATGCGCAAGGAGCTCCAACACGAAGAACCAAAAGCCAATCAGATCCTAAGCGAATATACTAAATCAAAGCTATACTCTTATCTGTCAATGACATACGTGATTGGGGGATTCGTGAATTTTGGTATGCAGTTTTTTTCAAAGCGTGAGCAGATTGGAGATATACTTCTTTTCAGTTCAGTCCTATTTGGATTAGGCCTTGCGATCAATATTATTCAGAACCTGAAGATAAAACCAGAATATAAGCAGCTGTTTTCCAATATCGCTTTTATTGTTTCCATTCCGGTTATCGTTTTGAAATATACTGATGTATCGGGTGTTTACGCATGGGTGGTGCCTGTGATTCTGATGTTGGTAGCCATAGCCCTCAACCAGCTGTATATGCTCTATTTCATTTGGGTGGTAACTTATGCAACACTTATATGGCTCTGGACTAAAGTACCGGTTTTGAATATGACGTTTTCCTCCGTAGACCATTTATCTAGGATAACAATCTTGACTATAATCCTTTGGTTCGTTTTTTACATCAACCGCACTTATATTGATATTATCAATGTAAACAAGGAGAAGATCAGGCTGGAGAAACTATTGAATAAGATATCCAATCTGTTTTTAATCACAAATGAAACCAATGTCGATCAAATAATGTATGAAGGCATACGCCTTTGCGGGGAACATTTTAATCTCGATTGCGTCCACGTATTATTCGTTTCGAAAGAAAGGGAGCCGGATAGCTATAAATGGTATGCTTCTCGGGCAGCCATATCCGAACGCCAGTGTACCTTAGAGAAGTTGCAGGATATGATATATGCAGACAAGCTTGTACCCGAAGGCTGTCTTTTCAAAGCTGATTCCAAGACATCAGCAGAAAATGAGCCAATCGCCAAACTGCTTGAAACTATGGGTATAAAGTCTCTAGTCATCAAACCGATGAGAGGCAAAAACGAAACAATCGGTATCTTATGCCTAGGTTCTACTGAAAGGATCCTGACTTGGGAGGAGGAGCAGCAGCAAACTGGAAATTTGATTGTTCATCTGATTACCGATATATGGGCAAAGCTGGAATCTGAAAGAGAATTAAGCTATCTGGCAAACTACGATGCTTTGACAGGCTTACCCAACAGAGTATTATTTTTCAAACAACTATTCCATGAAATAAACAAAGCGGAAAAAAACGATAAGCTAGTAGGCGTCATTTTTATTGATATTGATGAGTTCAAATCCGTGAATGATTCCTTTGGCCATGATAGTGGCGATTTTATCTTGACACTGATTGGAAAGACGTTGCGCGACTGTCTTCGTCCGACTGATTATCTGGCGCGCTATGGAGGCGATGAATTTTTGATTCTGATTCCACAGATGGATACAGTGGATGATATTCGGAGGCATACAGAACACATAACAGGCAGCTTCAAAAAATCGTTTGTAGTTAAAAATCAAGAGTTCTATTTGTCGGGCAGCACCGGGATTTCTGTTTATCCTAATGACGGCAATGACCCGGAGACACTCATAAAGAATGCGGATCTTGCAATGTACAAGTCAAAGGAGCAGGGGAAAAATCAATACATGTTTTGTACTGAGGAAATGAAAGCGGAAACCGCCCGAAAGCTAAAGCTGATAGAAGACCTTCACCAAGCACTGGAACGGCAAGAATTACGGCTGTATTATCAGCCTCAGGTCTGTGCGAAATCAAAGAAAATCATAGGCTATGAAGCTCTCCTGAGGTGGTTTCATCCGGAACTCGGCATCATATCGCCTGGTTTATTCATTCCACTGGCAGAGCAGATTGGACTGATTGGCCGCATCGGTGATTGGGTACTGATGGAGGCTTGCTTGCAGTGCAAAAAACATCACTTAAAAGGGGTGTCGGATATTCGAGTTGCCGTTAATGTGTCGATTTTTCAGCTGCAAAATCCTGCGTTTTTTAATCGTATCAGACAGATATTAGAGGAAACTCAACTGGAGCCTCACTACCTGGAGCTGGAGATTACAGAAAGTGCTACGGTTAACGAACACTACAATATTATCGAGTTGATTGGAAGCCTAAAAAAGTTGGGAGTATCTGTTTCTATTGATGATTTCGGAACCGAATATTCATCGCTTAGCCGTTTATGTGATATGCCTGTCGACCGCATTAAACTGGATATTCAATTTATCCGTGGCATTGGCCAGAAGGAAAAGAATAATGCAATTATATGTGGGATTATCGGGTTGGCTCATACCCTCGGCCTCAAGATTATTGCTGAAGGCGTAGAAACAAAAATCCAGCTTGATTTTCTCATAGAAAACAGCATCGATGAAATCCAGGGATTCTATTTTTACCGGCCTGTACCACCAGATGAGCTTGAGCAGATCATATTGTCTAGCTATAATGACCTAAACCGCAAAAACTTCGTCAATAGGAATAGTAGCCACTCAGGATGACTGGACAGGAGCCAATGTCAAAAGTAGGACTGTTCTATTACATAAAAAACACCTTGCAAGTAAAGAAGTACTTGCAAGGTGTTTTTTAATCACTAATCTTATTAATACTAAATGAAGGATTTTTAAATAATGTTATATATACTATATTTCGAATTGACAAGAGCAGATGCTATATTTATAATTTATGTAAGCGCTTACAAAAAATTATATAGAATAGATGCTTTTGGGTAACTTACACAAAAGATGAAAATCAATATAAATTAAAAAATATTTACTGCCATCGCATGAAAATTGAGGAAATTATTCTCAATTCATATTTTATAAGAACAGGGAGGATACATAATGAAAATTGCAGTAACTGCAGATGGAGATACATTAAAAGATGTAGTCTCTGATGAATTCGAGAAAAGCAAATATGTATTTATTGTAGAAATGGATGATTTGAGTTATACCCATTATGCAAACAATCAGCATATAGATCCATTGGGAATTGAAATGGCTAAGAAGATTATTGATTGTGATTGTGAAGGAATTATTACAGGAAGCATAGAGGAAAAAGCATTTGATGAATTGGCCATAGCTCAAGTTACACGCTATTTTGGTGCAAAGCATAGTGTAGAGGAAGTCGTAGAGCTAATGGAAGGTCGTAAATTAGATCTTATCCGTGATTATAAAGGTGGCAACGGTAATCATCATCATCACGATACTTGTGAGTGTGGTGAAAATGAAACCCCTCTAGAAGATAAATAAGAAATGAGGTAAGGCAATGGGAAATTTAAAGGGGACAGTGATTGGAGAAACAGAAAGCGTATGTCCTGTGTGCCTTTCAAGAATTAAAGCACAAAAAATCCAATATGAAGATGATGTATATTTACATAAGACATGCAAGGAACATGGGGATTTTTCTGTGCGCATATGGAAGGGGTTGCCTTCATATAATTCCTGGGCACCTGAAAGAAAGGCAGCTAAGGATGTATATAGTATAACAGAAGTTAAAAAAGGCTGCCCATATGATTGTGGTATATGCCCAGATCACAGACAGCATACTTGCTGTGTTTTGCTGGAAATTACGAAAAATTGCAATTTACATTGTCCTATATGTTTTGCATCTTCAGGAGAAGTTAATGAGGAAGATCCTTCTCTAGAGGAAATTAAGCAATGGTATAAGCTTCTGAAAGAGGCTGGAGGAACATTTAACATTCAAATTTCTGGAGGTGAACCTAGTCTAAGAGATGATGTACCAGAGATCATTAAGATGGGAAGAGATTTAGGGTTTCCTTTCTTTCAATTAAATACAAATGGTATAAGAATAGCTCATGATATAGACTATGTGAAAAGTCTTAAAGATGCAGGACTCGATTGCGTATATCTCCAATTTGATTCCTTAAAAGATGAGGTACTAGAAAAGATTCGTGGGAAAGCTTTGTTACATATAAAAGAAAAGGCTATTGAGAATTGTGCAGAACATGGCATTGGTGTCGTTTTGGTTCCGACTTTGGTTAAAGGATTAAACACAGATGAAATAGGGAAAATTTTATACTTTGCCATTGAAAAAATGCCCTATATAAGAGGGGTGCATTTTCAACCGTGTAGTTATTTTGGACGGTATCCAGAAGAGGATAGTGAGCATTTTACTTTGCCAGAACTCTTAAGAGCTATAGAAGATCAAACAGAAGGAAAAATGAAAGTCCAAGATTTTAAACCGGCCACAGCAGAAAACCCATATTGCTCCTTCAATGGAGGTTTTCGTTTAAATCCAGATGAAACCTTAACACCGCTTCAGAAAACACAAAGTTGCTGTTGTTCATCTAATAATGAATCAGAAAGATCAAGGGAGTATGTTTCAAGAAGATGGAAGGGAGCAGTGAATAAAGCAAATGTTGCCCCTAGAAATCAGAAGCCTCAAGATATTGATGAATTTTTAGAACGCACAAAACAGTATACTCTTGCAGTATCCGCCATGGCATTTCAAGATGCATGGAATCTTGATTTAGAAAGACTAAGAGATTGTTATATCCATATTGTAAGTCCAGATAAACGAATCATACCATTTTGCGCGTATAATTTAACAGGAATAGATGGAAGGTCATTGTACAGGAGATAAGACTATAGATAAATTTCATATGAAACGATATAAATAAAATGGACTAGGCGACCAAAATGGTCGCCATTTAATATGAGTTTATGAGGGCGTGAATTGTCGACGTTCAAAACCTAGATATCTGGTTCCTTGAAAAGACAGACGACCCTTGTCACCCTCTGCGAGTTTTCCGTATTCAAAACCGTCTACTTTCAGTTCCATTCGGTCACCGCTTTCTATCTGAAAAGTCACGTAATAGCTTGTGGAAGAGGAACTATGGAAACTACCCATATCTCCTGTATTATGGTGATGATGACTGACATTTGTGCGTTTTGCTACAACGGTCGCTGCTATAGTTAGTCGAGGAGAATGGTTGTTTTTGTTCCATTGCAGAATACTCTTAATTAGTGTAACTCCGATTACGCAAAAAACCAAAATAAACATTATAGAAAAAATAATTTCAAAACCTCCTCCAAAAAAGATAGAATCTATAAACATTTATTATCCCCCTTATTTTAAATTGATATCTTATTATTATATCACCCAGTATATGAGATGCATATGAACAAATTATTAAATTTGTAGCAAGCGCCTATAATTTTAAATAATTAGGGTATAAAAATAACATGGCCAACAGTTTAATTGATTCGGATGTTGCGTTAAATACAATAAATACAGTCTATAATAAATCGCAATTAATCTTACGCGAAAGGAATGAAATATATTATGTCAAAGATGCCAGTTGTTTTTATAGGGCATGGTTCTCCTATGAATGCTATCGAAAAGAATGATTATACAAAAAGTTGGAGAGAAATTGGACAAAGAATACCAAAACCCAAAGCCATAATCTCTTTTTCTGCTCATTGGTTTACACAAGGCACTAAAATTATGAATGAAGAAAAACCAAGAACTATATATGATATGTACGGGTTTCCTGATGAATTATATGAAATTATTTATCATTCACCTGGATCACCTAGCCTTGCTCAAGTTACTAAGAATTTAATTTCAAAAGAAACAGAATATGACAATTCTTGGGGAATAGATCACGGTACATGGTCCGTATTAGTTCATATGTATCCTAAGATGGATATCCCATTATTTCAAATAAGTATAGATGCCAACGCTTCGCCAGAAGAGCATTATGAGATAGGAAAAGCATTAAGATCCTTGAGAAATGAAGGGGTTCTGCTATTTGGTTCTGGTAATATCGTACACAACTTAAGATTAGTTGATTGGAATATGGGAAATGAGGGGTTTGATTGGGCTTATAATTTTGATGATTTTATAAAGGAAAATATCCTAGAGAGAAACCATGAAAATATTTTGCATTTTGAGAATAAAGGCAATCTTGCGAAGCTAGCAGTGCCAACGCCAGATCATTTTTATCCTTTGCTATATATACTTGGTGCTTCAAGTGAAGAAGATAAGGTGACTATTTTTAATAAGTCTGGTGAACTTGGCTCTTTAACGATGACAGGTTACCTTTTTGAGTAAGCTGCAGCCGAAACGGACTAGCTAGTGCATTGCAGTAGACTAGAATTTCCAGAGAGTCCCCAAAGTGGGACTCTTCTAAATTTATCATTTATAAGATGGGAAATTCAAAAGATATTTTTAGTAAGTTTATGTATCTTGGCAATCAAGATTTTATTCAAATTCAGTATTAAGATGAACCTTTTCGTTTATGTTTTTCTCCTTTATAAATTGATCAAAAGTGCCATGTCCTTTCAGAGCAAAGAATTCTGTCCAGCAATTTGTAGTATTTACTTGGCAGTTAAGCTCGTAGTATTTTTCTAAAATGGCTTCAAGTTCATCGTAATCTGCATTGAGTTCAAATAATACTTTTAAAGCATCTTTTATTACTGTTAAAGCTTTTGTTGTATGTCTCTTGTAAGCAGCAGGGTCTGACAAGCTATCTCTTTGCATTTTCGCAAATCGAACCTTTTCAATGATACGAAATATGTACAGATTTTTTAACGCATTAGATAGATCTATATCTGAAGCAAAGCACTTTACTACAAAAGAAGGATTGCAAACAAGTTCTTTTTCATTTTTTAAAGTAAAGTCAATAAAATGCATGACATTCATAAGATTATCTGATTTGTTTGTTTCTGAGAAAAGCATGTGAATAAGGTCAATTAATTTTGGCAATTGGAGCTCTAAATTTTGTAAATTTTCTTCTACAAAAGAAATAAGGGATGTAATAAAGTCTTGCTTTTGATTTGAGACTGCCTCTTCTAAGGTGTTGAGAGTGCTATCAGAAAAGAAATAACGATTCAATAATTTTTTAATATCATCGATACTGTAAATCATCTCTTTACCCAACCTTTCTTAATATATTTCAGCTAGTAGTTTCGTGCATTTTGTCTTTTTTATTAGATACCCAAGAAATAATAAACTACTCAAAGACAAATATTTAAAAATCCATTGTAGAAATTTATTAAATATTCGCAAAACCAACTTTTTGTAATTAGAAATCTGATATAATAACGTAGATGTGCAAAATTGGAAATTATACCCTCTTCTAAATCTACCTTTTAATCTTCTTCATAATTGCAAGCAAAAGGAGATAAATAGAAGCATGTTGATGTAAGTGGTTTGTAATATTCTACCAGGATGTCAGAGGTGAATTTATGTTTGAAGCAAGAAAAGTACTGGTTTTTCTGTTTGTAGGTATTTTTTTATTCTATAAGATCCGAATTTTGGAAACTATGAAAAAACATAGAGAAGACTCTCATGTTTTTATTATCTTGATCTGTGGACTCTCACTACTGTTTGTAGGAACTTTTCTAGATACATTTGCAAACTATCTACATAATCAGTATATCTATCTTATAATACATACCTGCTTTACTGTAGGTTCTATCTTATTTATCATTGGAATCATTTTATGGAGTAATCTGACAAAGAGAATCATTAATGAATTGGAAGAGGTTGCACATTTGGATTCTTTAACACGAGTTTTAAATAGAAAAGGTATTTTAAAAGAATATGAAGCTTTAGCAAAGAAAGGTGAGACTTTTTATCTTATTATCTGTGATTTAGATGGTACAAAGTTAATAAATGATACAATGGGGCATCTAGAGGGGGACAAGTTCATTTGTAATACATCCCAAATATTAACTAAATTAGTAGGGAGAAAGGGACATGTTTCTAGAATTGGCGGAGACGAGTTTCTTATAATAGTAGTAGATTCAGACTCACAATTCGTTGAAAAAACAATCGTTTCTATAAAAGATAAAATATATAGACTCTATTTAGAAAAAGATTTTGGCATAAGTATTGGATATGCAGCGCATCCAGTTGATGGACAACTTTTTGAAGAACTAATAGAAGTTGCAGATACTAGGATGTATGAGGATAAAAATAAACATAAGATAAACACGAGTATTCTAGGCTAAGCTAAAGGCTAAGGGGGAGTTTAGAGTCCCCCCCTAGAAGTATACAGTTTAGACACCGTTCATTTTGTCTTTTTTGTAGTTAAAATATGAACTTGACTCTATTGCAAAATTTCTCAGCATGACAGAAACAGGAGTATATCCAACAAATTACTATACATATGATGATATTATTTTCTTTGCTGTAGACGATTAAATAATGTGCTTTTTGATTATAATCAAATATTGCCTCTTATAATTGAATGGATGCATTTTGTTAAATAGTTCCAAGTATCAATAAAATCTTCTAATTCCTTTTTTCCTTTGTCTGTTAAAGAGTAGTATTTTC
Organism: Alkalibaculum bacchi; assembly: GCF_003317055.1. Taxonomy (NCBI): domain Bacteria; kingdom Bacillati; phylum Bacillota; class Clostridia; order Eubacteriales; family Eubacteriaceae; genus Alkalibaculum; species Alkalibaculum bacchi. The sequence goes on along the minus strand of NZ_QNRX01000005.1, from coordinate 116,788 downwards.
TCAGAGGACCCAAGTCTGATTTATGCATCGTGGCTGCTATAAGTCCGTTTTTTTGCAATCTTGTGTACAAGGGGTATAAGGTGCCTTCTGAAATGTCTTCAAAACCATTTTCCTTTAAAATTCTAGCGATTTCGTAACCGTATGTTTCCTTTTCTATGTCGATAATGCGCAAAACACATCCTTCTAAACTTCCTTTTAATAATTGAGATTTTTTATTCATTTACATTTCCTCGGTCTATTACATTTTCAATTATATATTGAAGGGCATAAATAGTGCCAAACAGGGCTAAAAATACTAGGTAATTTAATGTAAAGAGTACTTGGCGAAATAATAATTTACTTACTACAAAAAATGTTGTTGTAAGGACAAAAATTAAAAAGAAAATAAAAGTCCACTTGTGATCTTGCTTTTTACTTCCATGATTGAGTTCAAATGAAATCTTAGGTATATAGTGTAATGCAAGGTAAACCATTAGAATCATAAAGATGGTGCTCACCACAGTAGATATAGTAATAGGTGCTTCCATAATAAATGTTCTTTCTTTTATCCATTTAGGAAAGATACTACCCACTCCAATTTCCCAAAAACTAAAAATGAGAAGCATCATAGGTATATATTTTATTTTTAGATACATCTTTTTCATGAAATGATAATTTCTTTTAACTTCTGTAATATACTCATTGCAGAAAGCAGAAACATCATCAGTTCCAAGGATTTCTTTAATACTTTTATTTTCTTTTTCTGCTTGTAGAAAAAGATTTAAGCAATGATGACTAAACTCTTCAGCATCATGCTCATCTAAGTCTGAAAACCTAATTTTTAAGAGTATTTCATCGAATATTTTTTGATGTTGTTCATTCAAATCACTGCTGTATTTATTCATTTCTTCAATTACTTTTTTCGCTTTCAATTTGGACACTCCTTTAATAAATTTTACTACTATGTAATACATAATAGTATAGGTATACGGTATAACATAGTAGTTAAAAAATCAAGCTTTTTTAAAAAAATTAATATCGTTTTATATTTTACTAGAAAGTTTTACTTTTGATGTAGCTCCTCCCAGTCATCCTGAGCGAAAGCGAAGCATCTTGACCCCAAGGAGATACGCTAATGCTAGGTACTAGAGACGAATGACTAGTGACTAAAGTGTGCAGGTACTTTCTTGAATTCTTCTGTAAAAAGAAATATAATTACAATTATATAATATCAAGGAAGTAGGTGGAATGATGGATTATATTACCGTTAGTGAAGCGGCAGAAAAATGGGGTGTGTCCCCTCGTTCAATTACATACCATTTGGTTGCAGGGCGTATTGATGGTGCAATTAAAAAAGGTCATATGTGGTTGATACCAGCAACTTCTCCTAAACCTTTAGATAGGCGCAGAAAGAAAGTCTCTGACTCTTTTTACACACTTTTAGAGCAGGAAGATGCCCTTTTTTCAGTGCTTAATCTTTTTCCCATTCCAATGGAGGTGTTTTCTACTGACGGCATTTGTATATTTATGAATAAGGTATTTTTAGAGTTTTTCTGCATCTCAAATCCTTCGAATATTATCGGGCAATTCAATATCCTACAAGACCCCTTCATTAATGACAATTTAGGCTTAACAGACTATTTCGAACGTGTTTTTTCCGGAGAAATTCTCTCAGCACATGATGTAAAAGTACCTTTTGAGGAAGCCGATAACTGCTACCAATCCCATGAGATGTATCAACAAGACATTACTAGCTTCCCGCTATTGGGTGAGGACGGAGAAGTGGCTTATATTATTTCGTCGTTTATGACAAAGCGCATTTATCTGTCAAGGCTGGATACTATTAAGGCCAAGGAATATATAGATACCCATTGGCTAGATCATTTTGATTTAGATAAGATTGCAACTCATGTTGGCTTGTCCCGTCACCATCTCACACGATTGTTTAAGAGCTTTATCAACATGACGCCTTATAGCTATTATCGAGAGATTAAGCTTGAAAAAATCAAGGAAGCTCTCGGGGATTTAGACCTAAATATCGGCGAGGCATTTTCTTTATGCGGCGCTGATTATAGCGGGGGTTTTGCACGAGCTTTTAAAAGAAAGATGGGCATGACGCCTTCCGAGTACAGAAAGACCTTACAGGTTAATATATTGGATAATAAGAAACAACCAGAATATAGCAAATCTTTTGAGGGTACTTCTTTATATCCTATTTGTGAATCAGAGGAGCAACTTTTTCAAATCGCTCAACTTTTTCCTATCCCTATACAGATATTCAGAAACAACGGTGACATCATTTTTATCAATGATGCAGTTCTTCGGATGTGGAATGTTAAGGATACTTCTCTGATTATTGGAAAGTACAATTTAATTCGTGATCCCTTTGCGAATGGACAGCCCAAGCTTAAAGACAGTATCCACAAAGCCTTTGCGGGTGAAGTGGTTCTGATTTCAGATGTTCGAATCCCTTTGGAAAGCTTTTGGGAGTGGTATAAGAAGAGAAGTACTGTCTATGATATCGAAGCAATCTACACCGATATCCTAAATTTTCCTATTTCAAATGAAGACGGTCAAATGGCGTATATGGTAGCTGTCTTTTTCACAAGCAGAATCTATCAAGGGAAATCAGAAGTTGCAAAAGCCAGGGAATATCTTGAAAACAATTGGAGAGAAGAATTTGATATAGATAAAATTGCAAAGGCCGCCTGTTTAAGCCCTTCACATCTTATGCGGCTGTTTAAAAAGCATACTGGTATGACGCCCTATAGCTACTATCAGGAGATTAAGGTAGCCCGGCTTAAGAAAGCACTTCGGAATAAGAATTTAAGTGTAACCGAAGCCTTTTTATCTTGCGGCTTTGAATATCCAGGAAATTTTGCGAGATTCTTTAAGGAAAAAGTAGGCATGACGCCATCCCAATATCGAAAAATAGTGGATTGATAAATGTGCAAGAAGAGCGCCGCGGCGCATTCGCTACCAGCGGCCAGTCTTTCGTCATCAATGCTAGGGTCAAGTCTTACAGGTCAAAGATTTAACCCTGACGCTTAGGATGACTCAAGCAGCAGCTAAGGTTAAAAAGCAGAATTTTTCTAGTATACGAGAACGAGCCTCTGTATCCAGAAACAAATACAAAGGCTCTTTTGTTATCCAAAAATATGAGCATAAATGAATGATTTTAAGCTTTTATCTACTATAAAAAAGAGTTCTTATTCTATACAATGAATATGACCAAACTCTGAGAAAGGCAGTTGTTAACTTCGATCTGTAAAACAAGGTTACATAACCCCTTGGTGAACTGGTTTCCATGAATAGGATGTTGAAGATGAGCTTGTTGTTCAGGTAAAGCGTAATAAACAGGTTTAGGTGCATTTTCTTTGTTATAGTTATGCAAATGAAATAAGAGAAATGGAGGAATTTATTATGACAGAGCAAAAAATTAATCCCGAAAATCAAGAGCCAATAGTGGTACAGGAAAATATTTTTACTCAGGAGGATATTGAAAAGAACAAGACAATGGCAGGTCTTTCTTATTTTCTGTTTTTTCTTCCGCTGATTGTCTGTCCCGAATCCCAATATGCCAAGTTTCATGCAAATCAGGCGCTTTTACTTTTGATTACGGGTATAGCAGGGAACGTAATATTAGGTATCATTCCCATAATTGGATGGATACTGATGCCAATTTTTGGTATCGGTATTTTGATACTTGGTATTATGGGAATCATCAATGGGTTCGGAGGGAAAGCAAATCCTCTTCCTATTATCGGTAAGATAACTATCCTGAAATAGCGCATAAACTTTTCTCAATAAAAATTGTGTTTTGACTAAAAAACATTAGGAGGATATTCATATGAAGAAGGTTCTAACTTTATTTTTTACATCTGTATTAATATTGGCGCTTGTTGGATGCGGAGCAAAAGAGTCTACGGCAAACGAAGCAAACAGCAAAAATGTTTCAGCAGAGCCCAAACAAGGTCAGATTAGCAGTAATTCTAAAACACTTCCTGCCAGTTATCCCAATGAAATTTTGCCCCTTGCGGCCGATGCGGAGATTATTGATGTGAGGGAAAACCCTGCAAGCAATGGCCTGGAAGTCATATATGTAAGTGAGAATGACATTGGAACATTGTGTGATTATTATGAAGGCGCACTAAAGAATGCGAAAGATTTAAGTACATATGAAACATCAGATGGTTATGTGGTTTCCGCCAAAATGGATGGCATCGGTTACACTATTACCCTTAGTAAAGATGTGATGAAATCCAACCCCCAACATGCTGGGAAAGTATCCGTCTACATTATTCTAACTGGATTGGAAAGTGCTTCTCAGAAATAGGATCGTTGTAAAACAGCTGTGCTTAACGGCGAGACAAAGCTTTTTATATTGATCTATTTATATTTCATATTTTTCCGTAGGAACTTCATTCATATATACTTATCTTCATGTTTCAGTAGACGCATTGTATGCCTTGGTATAAAATAACAGTTAGATAAGTTAAGTTTTATATCATTCATTAAGATAAAATGCTGGCATATTTCTAATATATTACAACATGAGGAGAATAATATGAAATTATTAATAGCATCAGATATTCATGGTTCCGCTTATTATTGTGAAAAATTGATTCACGCCTTTAAAGATGAAGAAGCGGATAAATTACTATTATTGGGTGATATCTTGTATCATGGCCCAAGAAATGATTTGCCTAAAGATTATAATCCTAAGAAGGTTATACCAATGTTAAACGATATAGCTTCAGACATACTATGCGTTAGAGGAAATTGTGATTCCGAGGTAGATCAGATGGTATTAGACTTTCCTATTATGGCAGAGTACGCCATTTTTTACGTTGAAAATCACATGATCTATTGTACTCATGGTCATAAGCTTATTGAAGACATGAAGTTACCATTAAATGAAGGAGATATTCTTTTGTGTGGGCACACTCATGTTCCTAAGTATAGTAAAAAAGTAGGCTATCTTTATATGAACCCAGGTTCCGTTTCGATACCTAAAGAAGATAGTGCACATGGGTATATGATTTTAGAGGGTAAGAGTTTTTTATGGAAAGACTTCGAAGGAAACTATTATAAGAGAATAGAAATTTAAGTAAATATATAATAAAAATAGCTGCCAAGACCCATATGTCTTCGTGCAGCTTTTTTCATTATATAGAAACACCATTATAATACTATGGGCGACCAAAATGGTCGCTATATTAATGTTATAGGAAAGTCCTACTTTTGACATTGGCTCTTGCCCAGTCATCTTGAGCGTAAGTGAAGGATCTTTACCCAAAAGAAATACCATAATGCCAGTGACAAAAGACTAATGACTAGCGACTAAAGTGCAAAAAGGCACTTTCTTGTGTAATTAATATGATTGTATTGGGTATAGTAAAGATATAAACTTTTGGTTGAATACTATGAAGAAAGGCTCCTTGTGCCTAAAACTTTTTATAATAAAAAAAATAATTTTTAAAGTATTGACATTTGAAATAATGGAAGGTATTATAATAATACACATGTACACACATGTTGATACTGAAAAATATTTATATTACTAGAATGCTGAAGAAATGTAAACGTATTAAAAATGTAAAAATTAAAGGAGGAAGTACAAGATGTCTATAATGGAAGAGGTAAAAGCAAAAGTACAAGCAGGAAAAACGAAATTAGTTCCAGGTTTAGTTCAAGAAGCATTAGATGGAGGAAATAAAGCAGAAGATATCCTTCAAGTAATGGTTGACGCTATGGGAGTTGTAGGAGACAAATTTTCAGCAGGCGAAATCTTTGTTCCTGAAATGCTTATTGCAGCAAAAGCTATGGCAAAGGGAGTAGAAGTATTAAAACCGCATATGGCAAACGATAGTGCATCTTCGTTAGGAACATGCATTATGGGAACTGTAGCAGGTGACTTACACGATATAGGCAAAAACCTTGTAATCATGATGATTGAAAGTGCTGGATTCAAAATGGTTGACTTAGGCGTTGACGTTCCAGCTCAAAAATTTGTAGATGCAATTAAAGAAAACGAAAACGTAAAATTAGTAGCTTTTTCTGGCTTACTTACAACTACAATGCCAGCATTAAAAGAAGCAGTGCAAGCAGTAAAGGCTAGTGGATTAACTGGATTTAAAACAATCATTGGTGGAGCACCTGTTACTCAAGAATATGCAGATGAAATCGGTGCAGATGGATATGCTCCAGATGCAGGTAGTGCAGCGATGAAAGCGAAAGAATTAGTAGCTTCCTTATAAGTAATCATGATTTAGGAAGCAAAAGGGATAGAATAATTACTTAGAACTGTATTTTTAAACTAAGGAGAGATTATAATGTTAACACCTAGACAAAATTTAGTGGAAACGATTAAACGTGGCAATCCTGATCGATTTGTTAACCAATTTGAATTCATGGATCTTATTATGGAAGCACCAATGGACCTTCCATTAGCACCAGCTCCAGGTACTGAAGTTGTAAATAAATGGGGCATTACCTTTAGATGGCCTGAAGGTCAAATTGGTTCTTTCCCTGTTCACGATGATGAACATAAGGTATTAAAAGATATTACGAAATGGAGAGAAGTAGTAAAAGCTCCTTCTGTATTTTATACAGAAGAAGAATGGGCACCAGCAGTTGCTCATGCAAATTCTATAGATCGAAACGAAAAATTTGTTACTGCATTCTGTGCACCTGGTATATTTGAACAGACTCATCACCTTATGGGAATTGAAGATGCACTAATGAGTTTCTATGAAGAGCCAGAAGAAATGCAAGCACTTATTGATTATATTGTAGAATATGAATTAGCATATGCAAAAGAAGTGATTGACCATATTCATCCTGACTGTTTATTCCACCACGATGACTGGGGTAGTCAAATTTCTACATTTGTTTCAGTACCAATGTTTGAAGAATTTTTATTACCAGCATATAAAAAAGTTTATGGATTCTGGAAGGAAAATGGAGTTGAATTAATCGTTCACCACAGTGATTCTTTTGCTGCTACACTAGTTCCAGCAATGATTGAAATGGGAATCGATATATGGCAAGGAACGATGACAACAAATAATATTCCTGAATTAATCAAAAAATATGGGGATAAAATCACTTTCATGGGCGGAATCGACAGCGGTAAAGTAGATCATCCAGAGTGGTCACCAGAAGAAATCGAAAAATATGTAGAAATTGCATGTAAAGAAAATGGAAAATTATCTTTTATCCCTTCTTTAAGCCAAGGACTTAATATCGCATCTTTTGAAGGTGTATATGATGAAACAAGCGCTGCAATTGACAGAATGAGTAAAAAAATGTTCTAAATATAACAGGTGGCTGGATAATCTTTTATCCAGCCATTTTTTCGTATCGAAATTTTATCTTTTCTAGTATAATGAGGCTATGAGATTAGTATGAGGTGATATGCAAATGAACGAGAAAATTGTACAGGCTATGGCAGAGCTTAATGAGAAGTTATTATTTTATCATATACAAATTGCTTTTCAAAATGGAGAACCCTCTCAGAATGTGTACAAGTGTTTAAGTGAAGGACTTAAACTAGTAGGCAAAAAGTATGAAGAAGGGGAATACTACATCGCTGATTTAATTGTAGCAGGAGAATTAATAAAAAAAATCCTTGCTACTGAGGAAATGTCCTTAAGAACATCTGGCGATCAGAAATTCATAGGCAAGGTTGCAGTTGGTACGGTGTTTCAAGATATTCATGACGTAGGAAAGGATATTTTTATCAGTATGTTAGAGGCTGCTGGTTTTGAGACCATAGATTTAGGCGTAGATGTACCTCCTGAGAGGTTTATACAATGTATTCGAGAGGACAAACCTGATATTATTGGGATTAGCGGGGTTTTATCCATAATTGGTTCAAATATAAAGATCATTATAGATCGAATTAAGGAAGAAAATATAAGAGAAGATGTAAAAATAATTGTGGGTGGGGCCTCTGTTAATGATAAATTATTTGAATTTGTAGGTGCCGATGCCTTTAGCATAGATGCTTCTGAAGGGGTTAGAATATGTAAAAACTGGATGGGTATCGAAGAATAAGGGGGGAGGATTTATGGGAGTTTTATATATTGATATTGTTGATGATATAAAAAATAAAATTCTTTCAGGAGAGCTGGGGCCAGGCGATTTGCTTCAGCCAGAAACAGAACTGGCTAGTTCCTATGGGGTAAGCCGTACTACTTTAAGAAAGAGTTTTTCATTGTTAGTAAATCAAGGTTATATTTACACTATACCGGGGAAAGGTAATTATGTATGTAAACCAACGAGAAAGCACTATGAGATGCAATTTGATGAAGTTGAAAATATTAATTGCAAGATCGATGATATTAGTTTACTAGATGTGAAGATCGTTGAGACTAATCGAAAACTGATGGAGAAACTAATGACGGGTCCTTCTGATAAAATTGTTCGAATTAGAAAAGTATTTAATTGCAATAAAAAGCCAATTGAGTACATTGTCATGTACTTGCCTTATGAAAGAGGAAATCCTATTGTAGAAGACGCCATAAAATTTGCCAACTTTCACGATATTATGGACCGTAATCAATTACATTTTCAAGTTGAAAAAGAGATCGATATTAAAATAATAAAACCAGATCTTGAAGTCAAAGAAGTGTTACAATTAAAAGATGAATACATTTTTTTAGTTTCACAAGGGATATACTCTACGGAGAAAAATAGTGTAATTAGTTATAATGAATTTTATATTCGAGGTGAGTATTTGACCCTTCATGCAGAAGCGAAGATATAATATAAGGGAGTTTGTATAAAGCCATGAACTCAATTTTAAATTTTAATGGTAAGGTGCCAAAGTTTTTATTCTCTGATTCACTTTGGAATCAAAATTATCTACATCGCTTAGGTTGTGAATACTCAGATGAAATTCAGTCCATTATAAGGTCAAGCCGTGAGATGGTCAAAGAATTTCACTGTAATTTCACTATTAGCTATTTTGGATTCATACCTGAAGTAAATGAAATATTAGGTCATAAGGGATGGATTTGCTTTGACAATAACGTATATCAAAGAAAGTTCATTGAATTAATGACTAGAGAAGAGTATGAAGAGCTTATATGGAATCCACTTGAGTTTATAAAAAACAAAGCAATTTTTAGGCTTTATAAAAATACCGCTCCCGAGAACTTAGTAGAAGCTTATAAAGAATTTAATGCAAAGAATGAATCAAATTACATGGCTCAGAAGCTTCTTAAAGAGAAATACCAAATAAATCATTTGTACTTAGATATCATAACATCACCCCTTGATGTTCTAGGAGATTTCTTTAGAGGAACAAAGAACCTTCTAATGGATATGCATAATTGTCCTGATCTCGTTAAAGAGGCAGCTAATTCATTAGTAGACTTCTGCTATGAGAAGGCCCTTTATAATAAAAGACAATTTGACAATGCAGTGATAATGCCACTTCATATACCGAGTATTTTAAGCACAAGGGATTTCACAAACTTTTTCTTTCCATCCTTTCACAAATTAATCCAAAAACTTCTCCAGGACGATTTCATTATTCTAATCATGTTAGAAGGAAAAGTAGAAAGGCTGTTAGATAAATTTTTTGAAATCAACTCACCAAAAGTAATCTTTCACTTTGAAGAGGATATTCCCGCTATAGTAAAAGAAAAAATGAATGAAAATAATCTTATCTCTGGTTTTTTTCCAGTCCACTTATTAAAATACGGAACAGAGGAGGAGTGTATTTCTTACGCTGTAAAGTTACTCCACATTTTTAAAGGAAAGAAGTATATATTTACTACAAATAAGGTTATTTATTCTCCTACAGAAGTAAATATAGACAAATTAAGGGTAGTTTACCAGTACGTGGAAGAGTACGGCAAATAAGTATTTATTTATAAAAATAGAAAATTGCAACCCTTTAAGCTGCCTTTGAAGGCATTTTAAAGGGTTGTTTTTTATGAATTTATAAACGTGGAGGTTTTGATGATAAGATAAATAAAACTTAAATTAAAAATAATTGTTGATATTTTACTCAGGAATGGTTACTATTAGTAATAGTTATATTTAGTAACAAAATAATGTGAGGTGAAAGAAAGTGCAAGAGAGAGAAAAGTTAGTTGAGAATTTAATATTTTTCATTCCAACTATCTTTAAAAAACTAATGAAAAGCATACCACCAATGGATATACCAAAGCAGCAATTTGGCCTTCTCCATGCGGTATGTATTCGTGAGGGGAAAACCATGAGTTGTTACAGTGAGAAGATGCAGTTACCTAAATCCAATATCTCAGTATTAGCAGACCGATTAATAAAAGGAGGTTATTTAATTAGAGATACGGATCCAGAGGACCGAAGGGTAATCAACTTAAGAACCACTCAAAAAGGGAAAGACCTTTTTAGTACTCAAAAGAATCGAATGAAACATGAGATGGCAAAATCACTAGAAGACTTACAAGAAGAAGATATACTTAGATTAAATACACTGATAATAGAGATGAGGAGCATATTAGACAAATTAGAATAAATAAAGTTTAACTAAAAAACTGTTGAATTAGTTTAAAAGGTCAAGAGAGGTAGTTTAGAATGCTAAATAAAAAGGAGAATTTATGATTAAATTATTTCGATTTTTAAAGCCATACAGGTGGCAAATTTTTGTGGTTCTTGTATTGGTGTTTTTACAGACGCTAGGGGATTTATACTTGCCTACCCTTACCTCTGATATTATTAATGAGGGAGTTATGGCAGGGGATGTAGCAACCATTTGGGATATTGGTAAGATCATGCTCCTGGTAGCAGGTCTTAGTGCAATTTTGTCTATTGCATCGAGTTATTTTTCAGCAAAGATTGCCATGGGGTTTGGTACGGTTTTAAGAAACAAAATTTTTGAAAGAGTAGAGAGCTTTTCTTTAAGGGAATTTGACGAATTTGGTACAGCAACGCTGATTACGAGGACGACAAATGACATCAATCAAGTTCAAATGGTGACCATTATGATCTTTCGTATGATGGTCAGTGCCCCTATGATGGCAATAGGAGGATTGACCTTAGCTTATTCTAAAAATGCTAATTTGACAGGGGTTCTTGGTGTAGCCATTCTTGTTCTAGGCTTGACCATAGCAGTCCTTGCAAGAAAAGTCATACCATTATTTAAGCTAGTACAGGGAAAAGTGGATAAAATTAACCTTGTGCTCAGAGAAAAGCTTACTGGAATTCGGGTCATTCGCGCTTTTGATACTGTCGAAAGAGAAAACAAAAGATTTAATGACGTCAATAACGATTTGACCAATACCTACATTACTGTAAACAGAATTATGGCTTTTATGATGCCCTCTATTATGCTCATTATGAACATCACTTCTTTGTCTATCCTCTGGTTTGGGGCTATTAAAATTAATGTGGGCACCATGGATTTAGGGGATTTAAGTGCATTTACTCAGTATACTATGCAGATTATGATGTCTATGCTTATGCTCTCCATGATGTTTATTATGGTACCAAGAGCTCATGCAGCTGCCGTTCGAATCGACGAAGTCATTGTAACAGAACCTAGTGTAGTAAATACAGAAATCGTACAAAACGAGTTCAGCGTAACAGGTACATTGGAATTTCAAAATGTCACCTTTAGTTATCCTGGCGCAGAGGAATCCGTATTAGAACATATAAGCTTTCAAGCAAAGCCGGGCAAAACAACTGCAATTATAGGTAGCACTGGCTCAGGAAAATCTACTATTGTGAATTTGATCCCAAGATTTTATGATGTTACTCAAGGGAATATACTTATGGATGGTGTGGATATTAAAGAAATCTCCTTAGAGACCCTTCGAGATAAAATTGGGTTTGTCCCTCAAAAATCGGTCTTGTTTTCAGGTAGCATTGCCGACAATATTCGATTTGGTAGCAAGGATGCTCCTATGCAGGAGGTCATTGAAGCAGCAAAAGTTGCAGAAGCCTGTGAATTCATCGAAAATATGGAGGAAGGATTTGATCACTACATATCACAAGGAGGAACTAATGTTTCAGGTGGACAAAAACAAAGGTTAGCCATTGCTAGAGCAATACTGAAAAAACCAGAAATATACGTTTTTGACGATAGTTTTTCTGCTCTCGATTTTAAAACGGATGCAAAGGTTCGAAAATCGATAAAAAACAAGCTGAATGACGCTACAGTCATTATCGTAGCTCAACGAGTAGGTACCATCATGGATGCAGATCAAATTATCGTGTTAGAAGAAGGCAAAATCCAAGGAATAGGTACCCATCATGAGCTGTTAAATTCTTGTGAAGTCTATAAAGAAATTGTGTCTTCCCAGTTGACAAAGGAGGATATGAAATGAGCAGAGATCAGAAACGCAAAAAACCTAGTGGATCGATAGGAAGTGGTCATGGTGGTCATGGCGGTCCTATGGGCATGGGTGCACCTGTTGTAAAGGCAAAGGATTTTAAAGGTAGTCTTAAAAGGCTTGTGCATTATTTGAAGCCCCATAGATCAAAATTACTCTTAGTTGTTTTGCTTGCAATTGCGAGCACGGTATTTACGATAGTTGCCCCAAAGGTAATGAGTAAAGCTGTGAATAAACTTCAAGATGGTTATATGTCGGGAAAAGTAATACAAGAAATATCAAAAGGTCAACAGACTGCGAGAATAGAAATCATCAAGAATATGACGGATGTTCAAGATGAAATGGTTATGAGTATTATAGACAGTATGGATGATGCCCAAGAAGAGGCTGCAACCAAGATTATAGATAATATGGCTACAGCTCAAAACAAAGCCCTTAATGAGGTGTATTTTCAGACTAACACGAGCAAGATAAGCGACGGGAAAACTTATAAAGAAAAAGTAGAAAGAACCATGGCCTTTATCAAATTATTAGATAAGTTGCCAGAGACTGCACAAAATTCACAAGATATGGACGCTGAATCACTAGGAGCAGTTAAAAATTTACTGGAAATCCCACTCATCAAAAATGCAAAATCTCTTGAAGAAAAGAAGCAACGAACTTTAGAAGTCATCGAAGTATTTAAATCATTGCCAGAGGATGCATCTTCAGGAGAAGAGAACTCATTTGATGTAAAATCCTTAGATAATGTAAAAGCTTTGCTTGTATTAAAAGAGTTTGATGAGATTGAAAAGCAAGATGAGAAATTACAGGCCTTAAATGAAATGCTTTTGCTTTTTAAAGATCTCCCCGAAATGGAATCAGACAACACCACTACACAAGAATTTAGTGCTGAGGATATAGATGCCTTGAGAGAGTTTGTTTCTCTTCCAATCGTTAAAGAAATTCAATCTTCAAAGGAAAAGGCCGAAACTATAAAAAAAGTTATCAACTTAGGATCAAAAATGTCATCTATAGACAATGCACCAAGTAGTCCTGATTCTGAAGTAGAGTTGACAGACGAACAAATTGAAGGTGTCATCACCGCTATTGAAGAGACCAATGGTAAAATAGATTTTAACTATATTGGGCAAATCGTGTTAATTTTAGTTGCCATGTACATCATAAGTTCCCTATTCAGTTTAGTTATGGGCCTTGTCATGTCGGGCGTATCTCAAAACACGGTAAGGGATTTAAGAAGGGAAGTAGATCATAAATTCGCTAAGCTTCCACTAAAGTACTTTGATATGCATCCCCATGGAGATATGCTTAGTAGGGTAACCAATGACGTAGATACCATTGCCTCTACTTTGCAGCAAAGTTTGACACAAGCAATTACTTCTGTGATATCCATCATAGGATATGTGGTTATGATGCTAACTATTAGCAAAACGCTAACCCTCATCGTCATAGCAACTTTACCATTTTATGTATTAGCCACGGTAACCATTGCAAAAAAATCACAAAAACACTTTGCTGCTCAACAAGCTGAACTAGGAGACCTTAGCGGTCATGTGGAAGAAATGTATACAGGGCATAAGATTGTGAAGGTATTTAATTACGAGAGGGAATCTGTAGATAAATTTAATGAGGTCAACGAAAAATTATACGAAGCTAGTTGGAAAGCTCAATTCGTTTCAGGAATTATGTTTCCACTGCTAAACTTTGTAAGCAATATTGGATACGTCTTAATCAGCATCGTTGGAGGCATATGGATTACGAAGGATTTATTAAAGATTGGCGATATGCTCGCTTTTATTCAGTATTCCAAATCTTTTACTATGCCTATTGTCCAAACGGCGAATATTGCCAATGTCATTCAATCGACTGTTGCCTGTGCAGAGAGAATTTTTGAAGTGCTCGACGAAGAGGAGGAGGTACCAGATTCAGCCGACTCTATTACGATTGAAAATGCAAAAGGTGATGTAATTTTAGAAAACGTGTCATTCCGCTATGAAGAAGATACACCTCTAATCGAAAACCTGAATCTCCAGGTAAAGGAAGGCCAAACAGTTGCCATTGTAGGACCTACTGGAGCAGGGAAGACGACCTTGGTCAATCTATTAATGAGATTTTATGAAATTGGAGGGGGAAAAATCACTGTAGATGGTATGGATACTACTTCTATTCGAAGAAGCAGCTTGCGTAGAGTGTTTGGAATGGTACTACAAGATACCTGGTTATTTAATGGTACCATAAAAGAAAATATTGCATATGGAAAAGAAAATGCAACAGAAGAAGAGATTCTTGAAGCAGCGAAAGCTGCCCATGTGGACCACTTCGTTCGAACATTGCCCGATGGATATGAGACAGTTCTCAACGAAGAGGCAACCAATATCTCACAAGGGCAAAAACAACTCATTACCATTGCAAGAGCGATACTAGCAGATCCAAGAATTTTAATTCTCGATGAAGCGACAAGCAGCGTAGATACGAGAACAGAAGTTCTAATACAAAAGGCCATGATTAATTTGATGAAAGGCAGAACCAGTTTCGTCATCGCCCATCGATTGTCAACCGTTCGAGATGCACAGACCATTCTCGTTATGAAAGAGGGGAGCATAATAGAGATGGGAAATCACGAAGATCTTTTAGAAAAACACGGATTTTACGCAGATTTGTACCAAAGCCAGTTTGCTCAGTAAATTATATTTCTTATAGTTAATGCAGTAAATGATGATAATTAGTAAGAGCTAGGGGTATGTTGATTACATGATAGAGGAAACGGGTAAAGAGGCTATTGCCAATTTACCCGTTTTTCATTTTTTCTTACGAATTAAATTGCGCATCTTACTCTAGATTTAGCTTGTTTTTCAGAAAATAATTTGTTGATATAAAATGGCCTATACACATCAGTAGAAGTATCGCTATGACTGTACCCAAAAGAATACCTGCATTTGGCACTGTTGTTGCATTTATTGGTGCGGCAGCTAGGCTTCCATAATTCATTATCACATAGATCATAAGCATAATTACTAACACAATCTGTGTGAAGAGATAAAATACTCCAAAAGTTGCAAAGGACGCAAGGACCTTGTGGTTTTGAAAATGATGGCCTATTGAGATGGAATTATAAATTACCAGTATTGCAAGGGTAAGTCCTGACAGCATGTAGATAGGTAGCATAATATATATTCCACTTCCAAAGGTAGTTCCTATTTCCTCTAAAAATGTTGAAAATCCACTCATAAGACTATCTATATCAGCAATGATAATAATCGAAGCTATAACTGCTAGTATACTTAAGATGATCCACATCATAGAAGTAAGGAGCTTGCTTAAGACATGTTTCCAAGTTTCTACTGGTAAGGTAAAGCTAAGATAGCCTTCGTCACCTAAAAAGTTTTTATAAAATCGTTGAATCATTATTATAAAGGTTGCAGCCATAACGCTAAATGCGATTGTAAAGTATAATATAACGCTTAAAACATTTACCAATATCTGAATATTAAACCCTTGGGCATTTTCCAGGATTTCAAAGGGATTAAGAAATCGATTGACCACTGTAACAACAAATAAGATAAGGTAAAGAGGTAGCAGTGTTCTAGCTGTAGCTTTGATTTCATATTTTAATAGTTTTCCTAACATTTAAATACCTCCCTAAATAATGAATCTATGGATTTGCCTTCTTCCTCTCGAATTTCATCGACGGTTTTTGTTAGAACGACCTGACCCTCTTTTAAAAAAATGATATCGTCTAATATTTTTTCAATATCTGAAATCAAATGGGTTGATATGATAATAGTGGCGTCTTCGTTGTAATTTTTTAGAATGGTTTCTAAAATATAATCTCTTGCAGCAGGATCTACACCGCCTATAGGCTCATCTAAAAGATAAAGCTTTGCTTCGCGGCTCATGACTAGTATAAGCTGCATCTTCTCTTTGGTACCCTTTGACATGGTTTTTAGTCTGTGTTCAGGGCTTAAATGTAGTTTACGTAGCATATCATATGCTTTTTCAGAATTAAAATCATGGTAAAAGTCTTCAAACATCTCTATTACATCTTTAACTTTCATCCATTCATTTAAATAGCTGCGCTCTGGAAGATAGGAGACTACAGCCTTTGTTTCGATTCCAGGCTTCTTTCCATCAATAAACAGCTCACCTTTAGTAGGCGTAAGCAGAGAATTACATAATTTGATAAAAGTGGTTTTTCCACTGCCATTTGGCCCTAATAAACCAATAATTCTTCCTGTAGGTATTTTTAGATTTAGATCTTTTAATGCTGTTTTTCCATTGAAGGTTTTGGTCATATTATTACATTCTAAGATATAGCTCATTTTTCATTCCCCCCTGATAAACTACTTAATATTTCTACGATTTCTTCGTGCTTAAATCCTAGTTCTGACATCTTCTTTAGAAAGACTTCGATTTGTTCTTTTGCTAGCTTTGTTCTTGTTTGTTTTATCATATCTACATCCTCCGTTACAAATCGCCCGCTGGTGCGTTGAGTGTATAGTAAACCAGCATCTTCTAATCCAGAAAGAGCTCTCTGCATAGTATTTGGGTTTACTGCTGCCTCTTGAGCTAAATCTCTCACCGATGGCATCTTTGAGCCCGATGGATAGATTCCAGCGCAGATTTTTAGCTCTATCTGCTCGATCAGTTGAGCATATATTGGTCGGTCCGATGATAAATCCCACGACATTTTATCACTCCTAATATTAATGAACTTTGTATTAATGTACTAATAACTTAATACAATAATATGTAATTCTATCTGCAATGTCAATACATATTTAAAATAATTATTTAATATAATAGAAAAGACTGTTAGAAACATCTAACAGTCTTTTCTATTTGAATATGAAAGTTCTACTTTTAATTTTAGCTCTTGTCTAGTCATCTGAGCGCAAGCGAAATATCTTAATTCATAAGGAATACCCTAATGCTAGTGACTAAAGCGCGAAGGCGCTTTTTCATAGGGTTTATTATATGAAAATTTTTAAATAGATTGGAACTGTTCTCCTTTGATTTCAAAGATTCCCATTTTCTTCATACGAGGAATATAGAAGGGGTATTTTTCTTCTCCTGTCTTCTTGAGTTTTTCGGAAAGAAAAATCTCTAAGTCTCCTGGAGTAATATCTGGGGTATGGTCTTGGATGTATTCTCTTGCTTCTTCTATAGAAGTAAGGGGTTGTCCAAATTCAAAGGCGTGGTGAGTTAAAGAATAATGAATGGCCTTTTCTCTAAGGTTTTCCTCTACATCACTTACATTCATTTTTTTAAATGTGTCACATTTTGTAGGAGATAGATTGCCTTCCTTGTCACCATGTACGACAGCGATTAGCTTTTTACAGTGGGGCAAGAAACATTCTAGTTCTTTTGCTCCAAAGAAGCTAACTAAGATAATATCCCATTGACCTTGAATATGATTAGAATCCATAATCTGAGTTCTTATATTTTGGATATTTTTTTCATTTATCGTTTGCTCAAGGGCATTAAGAGCGACTTGGTTTATATCTGTACAGGTGATATTTTCAATATTATGATGTAGTTCTAAATCCAAAAGACCAAGTCCGCATCCGATATCGCAAAGGGTAGAAAAGCCTTCTAGTTTTGGCTTAATAATCTGGGCGATATTTTTAAAAAAACCAGTATATTCATTTGCTTCTATGTATCGCCTAATAGTGCCTTCATTCCAATCAAATTTCACATTTATTTCCTCCTTTGTATTACGGTTTCTTAAAAGAGACCTTCTGTCCAGCAGTATAAATTCGAACATTTTCAGATCTTGCTGCGATTCTAGAGGCTTTTTCGTTATCCTTGACCACAAATCCAGATAAATCACCAATGCCAAAGTCAAAAAGACAAGGAGCTAGAGGCGTTCCTGGCCCAACGATGGTAATTTGCTTGGCGTTTTTAGAGATTTCAATAAATCTAGGTAAAGTTTTATCTATAACACTGCTATTTGACAGGAAAACATAATCGCATTGGGGCAAAATGTATTCGCTGGCAGTTACAGGAAAGTCGTCATCTTCAGGTTCCCATTCGATAATAGACAGATTACATACTGGTTCAATCAAACTCTCTAATTTTGTAAAGTGACCATATACTGCTACATTTTTACCTTTCACCATGTTTTGGTACATGATGAATGGGTCGAAAATACGGTCTTCAACCCGTTTCGTATCAGAAAAGGAAACTCCATTTTTTCTTGCAGTGTCTAGATTATTGTAGTTGGCATTTATAGCGGCCAAACCTATTGAAGATTCAAGAAAATTCCAAGATTTGATACAAGTAGCTACCTCTTTTAAAGGTGCACCGATTAAGTTTTTAGAAAAAATTGATGGTCTCGTATCTCCATAGCGTACACCAGAGATACCAACCCAGTCTCCACTTCGGACATAAGCATAATGTCTTCCACAAATTAGCTCGTCTACAATCTTATTTTCATCGATTCCATCAATTAAGGTATCATATATTTCCCACATACTAAAACTCCCTTCTACATTTGCATTGTAATTCACTATCTAATATGTAAGTTCTCAAATATATCTTCTGTGATACAATGACCAAATCTCAATTTTTGACGAAGCATATGCTGAATATTATCTAGCTTTTCAATTGCAGCTAGGCTTTGCTTTTCTTCTTCTGAGGTTTCAATTATTTTATACATACCGCCATTTTTAATGACTACTCTTTTATCTGCACTAAGGGCTAGTAGGGGGTCGTGAGTGGAGACCAAGATGATCTTATCATTTCGAGCTAGAAGCTCAATAGCTTGACGCCTGTCGATGCCGGCATTTTCAATTTCATCAATGAGCACGATGGGCGAATTGCTCATAAAAGCGGTGTCTGCAATCATTAGTGCTCTAGATTGTCCTCCGCTAAGTTGAGTGACCTTAGTATCTTTTGAGAATTTTTCGCCAGCTAAATCATTAGCGCATGTAAAGCACTTTTCTATTACGGTCTCTGCTTTGGGAGTAAGTCTACTCTTAGCATGCATCTCTAAAAACTCTTGTACAGTTAAATCCATAACAAAATTCATATTTTGTGAAAGTTGAGCTACTAGTTTGCCTTCTATTTCAAAACGGCTATCTTCATCTATTTCGCTATCATTTACAAGGATTTTCCTTCCTGTAGGAGTATCTGCTTGTGCTAAACATTCGATATCGTTTAAGAGTCTGCTTTTTCCAGAGCCTGTAGGTCCTACTATACTGATGATCTCCCCAGATTGAATCTTAAGAGAAACATTCTCAGCTTCCCGTGATTTATTGAAACCTCCTAGAATAGTCAAGGAAGAAACAGAGGCAAGAGCAGTTTCTTCAGAGGTAAAGGTTTTCAAAAAAGAATGTAGGCTTAAAAGCATACTGTATTGATCTACTCCAAATTCTTCTAGGATTTCATCATATGCTTGATCTAAAGCTTCAATAAAAGGTTTGTCTTTTGCAATATCTTCTAATCGATAATTAGCGAGAAAATCCATAACAATTGGATATGTTTTTAGTATTTCGTCGAGATTTTGATTATGTAATATGGAAAAAAAGTCTTCAATCATCATAATTTATTAAACTCCATTTTCTTCATCATTCCCATTTGATAGAGGTCTCCTATTTTTGTTTCACCGGTACAGTAAGAACAAACAGCCGCAGGCGTGGTAAACTTTAGCTTCATGTCTTTAAGGGTATGAATATCTTGAGCCTGCTTTAAATACTTTGCAAGTAAAAAACTTCCTTGTCCCGTAATGCCGTTGACAAAGATCACCTTTGCAGATGTATTTACTTGTTTAATATTAAATGTAAAGACTTCCCGCTCTGCTTGTGAGACAATATCGCCTTTTGTGACCACAACAATATCTGCAAATTTTAGCATAGGGCCTATTTTTCTTGGGGTATTTATTCCAGAGAGATTGTCTATGACGCAAATCGATAAAATTCCATTTATATAGGGGGAACAACGATTACAAAGGCCAGCGCTTTCGGTGATAAGCATTTCAAAATTTGATTCGATACCCCACTGGACGGCATCTTCAATATTGCTGACAAAAAAGTGATCTGGACATATTTTTCCTGAGAAACCCGTTTCATTTGGAATATTAGCCTCATTGTAACGCAGATTGTCAAAGGAAGTAAGGCAATCGAATTTGACAACGCCAATGCTACTCTTTGGCATGTCCATGCATTCGATTAATCTTATGATTACAGAGGTCTTCCCAGAAGAGGGGGGACCAGCTACGGTGATTAATTTCATGAGAACCTCCTTATATATTCTACTTAATATTATCCATAGTGTATCATACTTGAAAAGATATACACAAGTTAATGAGAAATCTTAATCAAATTAAAACAAATTAAAACAAACTAAAACAAATGTAATATGATTATAATATAAATACTAATATTAATCCATACATAATATGGAATATTTTGATTTTTTTACTAGATTTCTGTAAAAAAGAGCAATATTTAACCTTGTTTTGTCATTTCACTTTACTAAAATCATCAAAAAAATAGCGAGGTTTCCCTCACTATTTTTTGCTTTGTTAAAAGAGTTCATTTACATAAACAGTTCTTTTCCATCGCTCCAACGAGCGAATTCTGGGTCAGAATCAATTGTTTTTACATTTTCCATTCTTTCTGGTTCCATAATATACTCAAAGATTTCTTCCATAGAAACAACTTCTGTTTCTATTCGTTTTGGTATAAGTGTCTCTAAGGCTTTGGGAGTTATCCCAGCGTTTAAAAAATAATCCTTTATAATTTGTATATTTTTGACGTACATGAAGATAACCTCCTTATTATCTACTTTGTACATATAGTATACCCAGAAACTTATATTTAAATCAGTCTGTACATCGCTTGTATAGGGAAAGTTTTGATTTTAACAATTATTCAGCTATTGTTCGATTATTGCCCAAAATACTATTGTTCAAAGTGTAGCAAATTTAAAATGTTTCTTAACTCTTTTACGCTAACTTGTCCTGGTGCGGATACTTCT
Source organism: Alkalibaculum bacchi (assembly GCF_003317055.1). NCBI lineage: Bacteria > Bacillati > Bacillota > Clostridia > Eubacteriales > Eubacteriaceae > Alkalibaculum > Alkalibaculum bacchi. Next base: position 95,498 of record NZ_QNRX01000005.1, on the reverse strand, counting down.
TTTGCTGCTGCAAATGTCATGCAAGAGCCAAATAACTCACCTGACAGCCTAGAAATCACACCTAGGGATGCCATTGACATGGTGATGCAAGGGCGATCCCCTTTTTGTTTTTTCATCTCTAGAGTTGCAGAAAGCAGGGTTAGCACATCTTCTTCGCATTGGGGCATAACTGCAATTTTAGTAATATCTGCATCGTATTCTTGCATTTTAATGAGTCGATTTACGATTTCTGATTTTTCAGGTGTTTTGAAAAAATCATGGTTTGATATGATGACTTTGACATTCTTTTCTTTTGCAAGGGCAATTAGTTCCTTGATATTCTTTTCAGAAGAGAATAGTTCTACATCGACGATATCAATATATCCAGATTTGATGGCCTTATGATTTAGCTGAAAGTATTTCTCTTCACTCATTTCATATTCTCCACCTTCTTTTTTTGTTCTGAAGGTAAAGAGAAGAGGTTTGTTGTACTTTTGACGGATTTTTTGAAGGAGTTCTTCTACTTTGTCAAAATCTTCTACATTTTCATAAAAATCAACTCTAAATTCTGCTAAATCAAAGTCAACTGTATTTAAAAAATCGACTTCATCTAGTATGGCTTGCTCTGTTTTTCCAACTAGGGGAACACAGATTTTTGGAGCACCTTCATTAAATACAATATTTTTTACTTTTACAGTATTCATATGACCTGTAACTCTTTGTATGATTGAATGTTTACCCATTGTAAACCTCCTTTTATGAACTACTAAATCTTATTGTTCTTTTTTCATTATTCTTCTTGTTTTTTACAATTTAGTAATGAATTCTTATCACACTATTACATTCTACTTAAAGTATAGGAAAAATAACAAAGGTAGTCAATAAAATCACAACTCTTAAACCCTTGAATATATTGATGGCTACTTCTGTTTACACTTAGTTTATACATAAGTAATTTATTGTAATTCCTAAATTATTAATATATAATTTTGTTAAATGTAAATAAAAATACAGACTTTAATAGTAATTTGATTTTGTGAATCAATAATAACATCTGGAGGAATCACATGATTGAGGAAATAGAAGAGTATAATGAAGCGAATTGGGATAAGTCAATCATTTCAAAGCATATATTAACTTTAGAAAATTACTATACTATACTTGAACAAGTACCCTTTGGTATCGCCATTTCACATAATTGTTATCCAATCACTACAAAAGAAAAGTCTCTAGTCCTCATTAATTCTATGTACGAAAAGATTACAGGAAGAAAAAAAGAGGAATTGATAAGAATAGGCTGGAGTCAAATTACACATCCTGATGATTTAGAAAAGGATCTTTATATGTATAATAAATTGATGAAAGGAAGCATTAATAGCTATTCTATTGAAAAACGTTTTATAAAGCCAAATGGCTCAAGTGTATGGGTTCTTTTAACTGCAATTAAATTAGAATGTAGTAACAAATTCAAAAATAATCATATATCAATCATTCGAGATATTACAGATTGGAAAAAGAAGGAATATCAATTAAAGTATGCTAATGAGCATGATAAATACACAGGATTGTACAATCAACGATTTTTTGAGGGGGAATTAGCTAAAGAATCTATTGAAGGGAAAAATTGTAAAAGAGCTATTTTGTTAATTGATTTTAATAAGATTAATTCTATAAGCTTAGATTATGGATATCATTTTAGTACAAATCTCATTAAAGCAATAACGTATAAATTACAAAACCTTGAAAATGAAAAGAGAAGGATTTTTCAAATATCATTTGAAAAATTTGCATTTTATATAAAAGGATATGACCATCAAATGGAGCTTGCTCAATTTTGTGAGGAAATTTTTGATACGATTAAAGAGGTACAAATCTTAAATCATATAGGCTGTTCTATAGGAATTTTTGAAATTGAAGAAGATAATTATGATGCTGAAAGCATCATTAAGAATGTTTCTATTGCAGCAGGTAGAACAAGTAATATAAAGACATTTGAATATTGCTATTATGATGGGGAGTTAGAAGAAAAAGTATTTAGAGAAAATTATATTAAAGATGAATTGTTTAAAATAGTAATGGGCAAAAATAATAAAAACTTTTATTTACAGTATCAACCAATAATAGATCTTCGAACAAATAAGATACATGGATTTGAAGCCTTAGCTCGATTTCAATCAAAAGAACTTGGGTTAGTGTCTCCAGCTGAGTTTATACCTATTGCTGAAGAGATGCAATTTATCGTACCGATTGGCTTAGATATTTTACATATGGCGTGTAAATTTATTAAGAAGTTAGAATTAGCTGGTTATGATCGTTTAAATGTTTTTGTTAACGTATCTACGATTCAGCTCTTAAGAGATGAATTTGTTAGTGACTTAAGAGCATTAGTCGAAGGTATAAAAATCAATCCACAAAACCTTGGAATTGAGATTACAGAATCCATTTTTATGGATAATTGCGAAATGGTCAATAAAAAATTGTATGCATTGAGAGAAATGGGAATTGAAATTTCCATTGATGATTTTGGTACGGGTTATTCATCAATATACCGTTTAAGAGAATTGAACGTAGACTGTATAAAGATTGATAAGTATTTTATAGATAAATTACTTAAGCTAAAAACAGAAGAGGTTATTACAGGCGATATCATCTCTATGGCACACAAACTCGGCTGTACTGTTATTGCTGAGGGAGTGGAGCATGAAAAGCAAAAACAATATTTGATTGATAATAATTGTGATTTTGTTCAGGGGTACCTTTTCAGCAAACCTCTCTATGAAAAAGAGGCACTTAGAATGTTAGGAATACAAGACTAATAATATCAAAGGAGTAATAATGAACGGAGTACGCATTATTATACTAATTTTCATCATTTTTGTTTTACTCATTCATGTTTTGATTTATAAAAGACGTAATAATATTTTAATAGAAAATAAAAAAAGATATGAAAAAGAAGTTTTAAGATTACAAATATTAACAAATGTCTTGACAAGAAAATTTATAAGCAAACAAGAGCAGTTAGATTATCTCCTACATCAAGCTCTAAAGTTAACACAAAGCCAATATGGGTATATCTATTTATATGATGAAGAAAGAAGAGAATTTTGCCTTAATTCATGGACAAGTAGCATTATAAAAGATTGTATTCTAATGGAAGAATCGATGAAGTATGAACTCGACAAAACAGGCGTATGTGAGGAGGTAGTAAGGCAGAAAAAACCAATTGTAATAAATGATGTTCACAAAGAATGTGTACAAAAAAAAGGATGTTCAGGATGTCCAAAGGGATATGGGTCTTTAAATAAATTAATGACAATTCCTGTTATTATTGATGACGAAATCGTGGCTATAGTAGGCGTTGGCAACAAAAGTAGAGATTACAATGACGAGGATATTTATCACTTAACAGCCTTGATGAGTGGAGTGTGGCATGCAGTAGAAAGAAGAAAAACACTAGAAAATATCGAATATTTAAGCTTTCATGATTCTCTTACAGATTTGTATAATAGGAGATTTTTTGATGAAGAGGTAAAACGCCTTGATAGGGAGAGAAATCTACCGATTTCTATTATAATGGGTGATGTCAATGGTCTGAAATTTACGAATGATATCTTTGGACATAGCTACGGGGACCTACTGCTAAAAAAAATTGCTGAGGTATTAAAAGAGGTATGTAGGGCTGATGACATTATAGCGAGAATCGGTGGAGATGAATTTATGATCTTACTTCCACGAACGAATTATTGTGAAGCAAAAAAAATAATCAGTAGAATAAAAAACGAACTGCCTATGAAAAAAGTAAGATTTATAAAATGTGACATGTCTTTAGGTGCATATACTAAAGTAGATAAGAATCAATCTTTTAAAGAGGTAATAGATAAAGCTGAAGAAAAAATGTACTTTGAGAAATCTATAAGGAAAAAGGAAGTACAAGAGCAACTCGTCAGTTTCATAATAAATGAATTACACAAGATTAGTGAAACAGAATATAATCATTACCTCCGTGTAAGTCAATTGTGTAAGAAATTAGGCAGAGTATTGTTTTTGCCGGAAGATGAGATACAAAATTTAAAAACAGCTGGTTATATCCATGATATTGGAAAGGTTGCATTGGATCAAAAGTATTTTGATAAAGAGTATAAACTTTGCCATCAAGAAATAAAAGAAATGAAAAAACATCCTTTACTAGGGTATAGAATTTTAAACTTAGTTCATGCCAATAATAAATTAGCAGAAGCCGTTTTGCATCATCATGAGCTGTGGGATGGTAGCGGCTACCCACAAGGACTAAAAGGAGAAGAAATTCCATTGTATTCTAGAATCATATCCTTAGCTGAGTGCTATGACAGATATACAAATGAGAATGATGAGAACAATCCAATAGAGAAAAAAGAAGTTTTATCTCATATTAAGGAATTTGCAGGGCAAAAATATGATCCTAAGCTTGCAGAACTATTTATTAAAATCATAGAATGACCTACTAGTATTATAAGAGAAATTCTGATGCTTGTATTTTAATCGTAGCTTCGGCGCATTTATTTGCAATGACAATTTTGATGTGATAAGCTTGATTTAATAGAGATATATATTGAAGCAATTATTCCAATCTATAAAATAGGGGGAAAGTATGAAGAAGAAAGTAATGAAAAAATCACTTTTACTAGCAGTTATTTTGCTTTTCTGCTTGTCTTTGGCTGGTTGCATACCAGGAGATGGAAGTAATAGCCCTACAGATACGGCAGGATTCTTCTCAGGGATCTGGCATGGTTGGATTGCACCATTCTCACTTATTTATTCCTTATTTAACGACAATATAAGCATCTATGAAATCTACAATAATGGCTTTACTTATAATTTGGGTTTTTATATGGCTATTATCAGTGGTTTTGGCGGATTGGCATTATCCAGGAAAAAGGATGAGTAGTAGTATGAATATTATCTAGAAAAGAGCCTCTCATATACAAAGAGAGGTTCTTTTGGTAGCTTGTATAAAAGGAAGATATTTGTGAATTTATAGAGAGTCTATAAATTCTAAAAAAATCGCATTAGAGACAGCGCTAATGCACTAATTGCAATGAATAAAGTGAACAACGCAAACTTGTTGTTCGCTTTAGATCCTAATAAGATTTTCAAACTGTCAATTTCATTTTTCAGGGTCTTATTTATTTCCTTTAGAGAAGCTAATTGTTCATCGTGGGATTGTCCTAATGTAGATTGAGATTCTAATTGTTTACTATGAAGTAAATCAATGTCAGCCTGAGCTTGCAAAGATTCTTCAAGCCGTTTATGATTTTCATCCAGGGTTTTCAGTTGTTGTTCATGAGATGTATAGATTTGTTCGTGAACCAACAATTTTGCTTGGAGTCCTTTACTAATCTCTACCTGAATTTGTAAGGATTCTTCAAGTTTTTTTTGATTTTCAGCTTGAGTCTTCAATTGATGATTCAGTCTTTTGTCATTTTCGTCATGAAGCTTCAATTTCTGATCATGAAGTTTATCAATTTGTTCCTGTGCTTGTAGTTGACAATCAATTTTTTGGTTCTTTTTAGACTGGATTTCCAAACGCTCATGGTGATTTTTTATCAAATTAGTGAGATCTTCTAGTTTTTTTAAAAGATCTTCTTGTTTCTTTAATTGTTTTACTACAGTGATTACTTCTTGCGTTGCCAGTTCAGATAATTCTTCTTCGGAAGCTCCTTGAAGTTTCATCTCTAGTTGTTGAATTACTGTACGATTGTTTGCAAGATTAGTACAGCCTAATGCAAATAAGTATTGAGAGATTTTTGCTAGTTTAGTTTGAAATTCAAAAGATATTTTATGAGCTTTTGTACCTAATTGAACTGCCTCGGCTAAATCTACTCCTGCTGATTGCAATTCTTCTATTGCAGCCTTTTTTTTTCCAAAACCGACAGATTTATTTTTGGCTCTCTCTGCAGAATCTAATGCTCTATTTGCTGCTTCTATGGATTTAGTAACACTATTATCGAGCTCTTTAATTTTAATAAATTGTCCTTGAATTATTTCAGGTAAATCGCCTTCACTTAGGATTGGCACCCTAGGTTCTATTACTGTATCAGTTTGCAAAATATCACCATTTTGATTCATAGCTTATAACCCCCATTTTAAAACAGAATGAATATCTTTGATTAATCCAGGATTATGTTTTTCAATACCTTGGCGATATGTACCGATATTATTCATTGATTCTCTATTGGCTTTCCATGTTTCCATTGTAAATATAGTTGCTCTTTTCATTACTTCGGCTGTCTCATTTAAAGTTCTTTCCGTTGTTTGGGCAGCTACCCAAGAATCTGCTTGCATATAATATATTTTTGCATTCATGAAGTGCAATTGCTTGCTATGAAGGGCCATTCTCTCATTTCGAAGCTTATCGTTTTTAATACCCATTGATACATCTGTTCCCACTGCAATGGCAAATCTTCCTACTCCAACAAAGTTTACACGCAAAACGAATTCTTTAGCAAACATTGATGGATTTCCAGCTGACTTCATTGATTCTATGCCTCCTCGTATTGCAGCATCACCTAAGTCAATCATTGTAAATGTACCTGTTGCAATTGTTAGCATCCGTACAATGGTGCGATTCTTAGTAGGCTTGACTTTGTCCCAGTCTACTCTGCCTAGCTCACCTAGCTCTCTTATACCTTTTTCTTTTATCTCCATTCCAAGTCGACGAATGAAGTAGAAGCCTCGTACAATACATTCATTGATTATAACCGGTATTGCCTGACGTCCAAGTTCATGTGCTACTCCTAATTCTGCTCGCAAATCAAATCGAACCTTGTCAATAACTTTCCCCTCTGAATTGTGCTCACCAAGTAAAGTTCCATTAAATAGCTTAGAAAGCCACTCCGAAAATGTATTCTCGCCAATATGAATGTTTTTAAAGAAAGGAAGTACGGATAATTCTTTTGCAAGTGAAAGCAAAGGTCCAGGCAAACCAGTTCCAGCACCATGGTATTTATTTGATCCTGCCATATCACTGACGAGATGAAGAAACCAGAATACAGAGCCGAATAAAAGCTTTTGTGGAATATCTTTACCAATATATGCCTTATCTTTTATATTAACTACTATAAAATGTCCATTCGTATCCGTTCCGTATGCTTTTTCAGTAAATTGGGTGAGTAAAGAAAACATGAGACCCATAGGGGTTGGGTGATGTGCAAAATCACGCAAATGGTGTTGAAGAGGTCCACCAAGTTCATTTGTAGTGCTGTCACTTGGTGCTCCAAATCCGCTCCTTATTCCAGAATTTCCATGTTTTTTTCCACTTTCTAAGTATCTAATTGCTCCTTCAAGGTTATCACCCTCGTATCCTTGCGTTTGTGCCATTTTAACAACAAAGTTATTGACCTTATCATTACCCCAATCCTTACCATTTTCAAAATCAAATTTGCCAACCCAAAATGAATCTATAATTCCTGCAAGGATACCACTACTAACTGCAATTATGTAATCAATACCGTCTGAATGATTCGTTAAACCATCTATCTCCTTGTTTAATTCATCTACTCTTCTATGAATGGATATTAACTGTGCATCAATATAATTTAGCCCGTTTCTAATTTCTTCTTTCTGATAGCCTACGGCTTCAAGTTCCATATCAAACTCAACTTCAAAATCTTCTGTTGCAAGTTTTATTTCTGGAAATTTAATGATATTTGCGTCAACCATATGTGATCTACTCCTTTTGAAATAAAAAGCATGTTATAGAATATAAATATTTGTGGGATAATTTTTATTTTATCATATACTGTAGAAATTTGTATGATATTGTTGCTTGTTGAAGTATTGGTTTCTTTAGGAAAAGGTGTATACTATAAGAAAATAGTTTTTTAGAGGAAAGGAGTGACAAGTATGTTAGATATAATCAAAACAAGAAGAAGTATTCGGAAGTTTGAAGACAGAGAAGTAGAAAAAGACAAGCTTAAAGCTATTTTGCAAGGTGCTTTAACAGCTCCTTCGTCAAGGGGGAAGAGACCTTGGAATCTTATAGCAGTCACAGAAAAGGAACAGTTCAATCAATTATCTCAGTGTAGAGAAGTAGGTTCAAGCTTTTTAGCCGACGCTTCTGCCTGCATCGTTATTGTAGGAGACCCTACAGTTACAGATGTATGGATTGAAGACGCATCTATTATCGCTACCATATTACTTCTAGAAGCCCATGGACAAGGATTGGGGGCTTGTTGGTGCCAAGTGAGAAATAGAGAAACGAAAGATGGAAATAGTTCAAGTGACTTTGTAAAAAGTGTTTTAGGTATACCAGCACAATACTCTGTAGAATGCATCATTGGAATGGGATATCCTGGGGAGGAAAAGCAACCTTACGATGAAGACGAATTGCCATATGATAAGATTCGTTATGGAAGGTGGTAAGGCGATCAGGTGGTCAGGTGGTCAGGTGGTCAGGTGGTCAGGTAAAATCAGCGGTCGCGGAGCGACCTGCTGACTTTACTTAGAACTTAGCAAAGCCATTGTTCAATTACTGTTAGAAGAAGTGTCTTTAAAATCAGATAATAAAAGTTTTACAACGCCATTATAACTTAGGATGCCTTGTGTCTGATTGTTGGCTTTTAGGTAATTGTCGTTTAGTTTATGGGCTAATTCCTCGGCTTTTCCTTCTTTTGCTTTCCAGTAATTTCTGCTGTATTCCATATCTCGTTTTACAGCATCGCTAATAGTCGAGTAAATTATTTTATAACTGCTCTCATCTAATTTGTGCATTTCCTCCATTAAATACTGCATTGCTAGATAGTAACCTGAATATTGAAAAATTGGATCTGAATGATTGGTGGATACTTTATAAGCGATAAAGTTTGCCTCTTCTTCCTTAGCAAAACCCCGTTGATGTGCCATTTCGTGAATAATAGTTGATGGAAGATTCTGGGGAGGAATATCCGTATTTATATTTGGTTCAAAAGTATAAGGAATGTAAATTCCCATAATTCCCGTAAAGCTCATCCACTGAGATAAAAAAATCGGTTTTGCATGTCCGTTAATAGGAAATAATAGATCGTTGTCTTCTTTGTAAAATGCCTTTTGTGCTTTTTTGCTTAATTCACCAAAAGAATCTTTTAAAACAAATACCCCATTAGAGTCTTCTTGTAAACCTTGACGAACGAGGTTTATTTTCCTTATAGTTTGAACAGTAAGTTCTTCTAATTCTTGCATAGTAGCAGGTTCAGTGTTCATATTCGCGATTTCTATGTAATCAAGCCTGTAATAATTAAAACCCCATAATAGATAAAAACCAATATATAATAAACTTATTGTTCTTACTAAAAAATGAAAAAATTGAGTTTTTTTATTAAAGAACAATTTAGGTTTTAATAGTAGTAACACTAAAAACAACAATAAGACAAAGAGTAAAATTTCAGCAAGGGATATGGGAACGAATCCATTAAAGGCGCTAAGGAATTTTGCTATGTATGGATAAATTGTTGAAGAGTACATAGACTCTACAGTTTCAGGGTTTTTAGATGCAAAAATTGTAAGAAGCCACGTAAGAAATGCTATAAAAGCAATGAAAATACTAACAACCATACTTCTATCCCTCCTTTCAATAATAATACCGTTAATATACATAATATCCAGCAAAGGGTGAAAACTTGCTGGATAAAGCTTCGTTATATAAAATATTATATCGCACTTTCTATTTCATTAATAGATACCAAGATTTGGATTTGAGAATTTTTTAAAAAAAAGTATACCTCCCATAAAGATATATTTGTGAAAGTGATTGCCAAGTTTTTGTTTATTTGTAATGTAAGATTTTATGCAAGAATATACTACTAAGGAATCAAATTTTTCAAAGGGGTGATTTGAACTGGAATCGAATATTATTTTGTTTGCCATTCTTGGCATTTCACTTTTAGGTAAGGCCAATTCTGTAGCTATTGCATCCTGTTTGTTGTTATTGATTAAGCTTTTAAGCTTAGATAAATATCTTTTCCCAACTATAGAAAGTTACGGGATGTCTATAGGATTAGTGCTATTAATTGCAGCTATTCTAATTCCCATTGCTAGTGGGGAAATTAATTTAGGGAATATTAAAAATGTGTTTACATCGTGGATTGGCATTATTGCAATGCTGATTTCACTTTTTACTACATATTTAAGTGGCTTAGGTGTACAGTACCTAACAGTGCAGGGCCATGGAAATATTATGCCTTCTTTAATCTTTGGAGCAGTAATAGCAGCGTCCTTTTTAGGAGGGGTCCCCGTGGGACCGTTGATTACTTCGGGTATGTTGGCCTTTGTATTGAAACTAATTCATAAGTAAGCGGAATGTGGAAAGCTGAAAGCAGAACTTTGTAGCCGTTTATTGGTGAGTACTAGTTTCGTTGACCATTTCATGTAAGGCCATTATGATTAAGTGCACTAAACCCATATTTGTTTCAGATATTGTCATATACAATTGTTTTACCAACGGTTCAACTATTGTTTAATAATTGTTCAATTGACGTTTAATAATTGTTATGAATAAAGGTTTCCCAATAGGGGCATAACACTAGTGAGAAAGTTATTAACAAAATATGGGTAGGTGTATAAGATGGATAACAAGAAGCAAGAGCAACTAGAACAGTTTAAAGTTGATGACAGTGACAAAGTTCTCACTACCAATCACGGATTGCCTTTATCAGAAGATGAATTTTCTTTAAAAGCAGGGGAAAGAGGCCCTACTTTAATGGAGGATTTTCATTTTAGAGAAAAAATAACCCACTTTGATCATGAGAGAATTCCAGAACGAGTAGTCCACGCTAGAGGAACAGGGGTTCATGGTGAATTTACTCTTTATGAATCTATGGCCAACTATACAAAAGCAGGCTTTTTACAAGACCCCAATGTGAAGACACCTGTATTTGTAAGATTTTCCACAGTTGCTGGTTTTAGAGGTTCTGCAGATACGGTTCGAGATGTAAGAGGTTTTGCTGTTAAATTCTATACTCAAGAAGGCAATTACGATTTAGTTTCAAATAATATGCCTGTGTTTTTTATACAAGATGCCATAAAGTTTCCAGATTTTATCCATGCTCATAAACCTGAGCCAGATACGGAAGTTCCTCAAGCTTCAAGTGCTCATGACACTTTTTGGGATTTTATTGTAAACAATCAAGAGTCTGCTCATATGGTTATGTGGGTTATGTCTGATCGCGCTTTACCAAGAAGTTTTCGTATGATGGAAGGCTTTGGCGTCCATACCTTCAGATGGATTAACAAAGAGGGAAAGGCCACTTTTGTCAAATTTCATTGGAAGCCTGTTTTAGGTGTACATTCACTGGTGTGGGATGAAACGCAAAAAATAGCGGGCAAAGATCCAGATTTTAATCGTAAAGATATTCAATCAGCTATTGACTGCGGAGATTATCCAGAGTTTGAGTTAGGCGTTCAACTCCTTCCTGAAGAAGATGAATTTAAGTTTGATTTTGATGTATTAGATCCTACAAAGATTTGGCCAGAAGAGGACATCCCAGTAAAAATCATTGGAAAAATGACTCTCAATAAAAATGTAGACAATTTCTTCGCTGAAGTAGAGCAAGTTGCTTTTCATCCTGGGAATGTAGTTCCGGGGATTGATTTTACCAACGATCCTTTACTTCAGGGCAGATTGTTCTCTTATACGGATACCCAGTTAATACGACTTGGAGGCCCAAACTTCCATGAAATTCCTATTAATCGCCCTGTAGTTCCTTTCCACAATAATCAAAGAGATGGATACCACAGAATGACAATTAATACAAGCAAGGTGAGCTATCATGCAAATTCTATGGCAAATAATACGCCAAAAACGATCCCTGAAAGTGAAGGGGGCTATGCCCATTATCAAGAGACGGTTCACGGAAGCAAAATCAGGGAGAGAAGTGACAGCTTTAAAGATCATTTCTCTCAGGCCGCAATGTTTTACAACAGCATGAGTGAAGTTGAGAAACAGCATATTATTGAAGCCTTTAAATTTGAGCTTGCTAAAGTAAAATGCATGGATATTAGGCAACAGGTAGTTGATATGTTTGGAAGCATCAATACGGACATGATGACACAAGTAGCTCAGTTTATTGGGGTAAATCCTCCAAAAACACAACAATCTGTTTATGAAAAAGTATCTCCAGCTCTTAGCCAAGAAAATACAGTGAAAAAGGCAGACACTTTAAAAATAGGAATCATTGTATCGAATGGATTTGATGTAAACGAATATGAAAACATTGTAACTGCCTTAACGACTGCAAAAGCCAAACCTGAGATTATAGCTCAGTCCCTTAGTCCTGTACAGGACAGCAATGGAAATAATCACATACCCATTTATACTCTATTGTCAACGGATCCAGTTCTTCACGATGGAATCATTGTACTTTTAGGAGATCAAGGCTGTGATACTTTCCAGGCTGATGTAAAGAGATATATTAATGAAACCTTTATACATTACAAGCCACTAGCTGTTTCAAATTCTGCTTCTAGTCTATTAAATCCTAAAATGAAAGGCCAAACAGGAGTTACTATAATAGACAATACGAATGTACAAAAGATGATTGATGATATCTCAATGCATAGACACTGGAAAAGGGAAGTAGCACTTTAAGCTACCAGCAATCAGTGTCCAGCTATTCGTTTTTCGCCCCCTAATGGGGGTTTTTTTGGTATTATCTTTGATTTTAATGAACAAAATACATTTAAAATGTAAAAACACTTAATTTTTCCTGGTTAATTTCCAAATGTTGGGGTATAATAGTATCAGAACGTAAGTTCTGACAGGGGGAGGATTTAATGGATAAGAGCTATGAACCGATCATTAGCCAATTGATTAAAAGAATAGATGCAGAGCAAATTTATGTTCTTGATTTAAAGACGATTAAACTTTTTTTAGTAGTTTGGAATGAAAATAAAAGCAGCTTTCGTAAAAGAGTGCAAATTCGCCGGATTTTTTATTCTGCTGATATCAAGCTTGACACTCCTTTTGATATTATCTCACTGACGAGCCAAGAAGTAGAAATGGCAATAAAAAAGGGGGATATAGTTGCATCAAATATTCTTAATGGTGGAGAGTTACTGTATCAAAAAGAAGATTATGAAAATAGAAAGTTATTATGATATTTTGCTGTTATTGTTGTTATAATTCTAATGATTTTATAAAATCATTAGAATTATAACAACAATCTATCTACTCTTCATTTTTGTAACTCTTATGAAAAATCTCTAATTTTCAAATGAATACCTATCTACCTACCGATGAAACATTGCTTATAAAGCAGCTCAAATGTAAAGCGAGGAATTAGCAGTAGAATATAGAAGTAGAAAATCAATAATTATTGAACTAATAGCGACTTCATAAGGCTATTTAAAATATCTATGTATAAAAATAAGCATGAATAAGTAGAACAAATCCTAATTGTAGGATATTTTGCCTATAAGGAGAATAAAGGAGTGCCCACTGGGAGGCTGTGACTATAGGAGGACAGACAAAGGAAGGTATAGACGCAACCAACGAGCTTACCTATTTGTTTTTGCAGTCTAAGAAACAAACAAAGTTAATAGTGTAAATCACCTCGCCTTTAGGCGAGGTGTAGTGGGGAAGGTTACCTCCCCTTTTCTCATTATAGTAACTTTCAATGTTTAACAATTGTTTGCTGGTAATCTTGACCAGTGAGACTTGACCCTAGCACTGGCGGCTGAATGCTGATGGCTTACAGATTGCTATCTATACTAGGGGTAGTAGGTCCTTGCGTTGAAGATTCTTCGTTACCGGTTTGGCCATTCATATTTGGTTTTTGTCCAGGAGTTCTTTGCTTTCCAGAAAAACCATCATTTGGTCTACCACCTCCTTGCATATTTCCCGAAGAGGTACCGTATTCTGTAACGATATTTTCGATTTTGATACTGCCAAGCTTTGTCCCGTCTGAATAGGTGCCTCCCGAGTAGTATCCATCCTTTGCTTCACCTGTAGATTTTCCTCCTGTATAAATGGTATAGGTAGAACCACCTTTAATAGTAGGGGATGAAAGAATTACGCATTGGTAATCTTCTGCAGGTGTAAAGGTTAAGATGTTTTTGCCTTTTTCGTCTTCTACGTGTATTAAGGTACCTTTTGATTGAACGGAATCTAAATTGATTTTGATGCTATTTTGTTTTGAAGAGCTACTAGGTGCTTGTGCCATTCCGGCGCTGCCTGCTGTGACGAGTATCCCTCCATTTACATCTAAAGAACCAGCGTAGTCTAAGGAACCATTTCCATCATTTGTAGGTCCATTTACTATTATAAGGCCATCATTTATAGTAGCCGTTCCATTTACATCGATGCCATCCCCATCTGCATTTACGATTACTTCACCACCATTGATTTCAAGATGGCTACCATCATCTGAGTCAAAATTATTTTGACCAGGTCTTCCATTTATTGAAGAACCATCATTTCCTCCAGCTGTATTTATTCCATCATCGCTAGATGCGATATGAAAAGATCCGTCATTAATGGCAATAGATGAACTTTCAATTCCTTCATAACTCTTTTGAATATGAACAGTACCATTATTTAGTGTGAGTGATCCATCGGAATGAATTCCATCATCTCCAGAATGAATCTGGATTTCTCCACCATTTATGGTTAAGCTATCGTTAGAATGAATGGCATCATCAGCAGAGTCTATAGTCATATTGCCACTATCTATAGTAATATCTACTCCCGCCTTGATGCCCTTAGCACTTTGTGTGTCTGTCGTTTGAGCATTCTCATCTTGTGATATAGGATTATCTGGCTTTGAATCATCAGGCATAATGTTTTGTGGGTACTCACCACTTGGAGGAATTCTTTGGGGAGCTCTGTCTTCTAAATCCGTATTATTGATATCTTTTGTATTTGTACTAAACCCCATTCTTTGTCCACCTTCATGGCTGACGCCATTTTCATTGCCGCCTCCTGTTTTGATATTTATGTCTCCATTTTTTACAAGTACTTTTGTTTCCCCTTGAATTCCGTCATTTCCTGCTTCAATATCGACCTCTCCATTTTCAATGTAAACAAATCCTTTTGAGGAATTTTGATCATTATTTGATTGCATCCCATCACTTGTCGCCTGTATGGTAATCGTACCGTTTTTTACAGCAATAAAATCTCTTCCTCGTATGCCATCTTCTGCTGCTTGTACGGAGATATTTCCGCTTACAATTTTCAGTTCATCTTTAGAGGAAATGCCGTTTTTGTAATTTCCAGTGACAGTAAGGGACCCTTCACCATTTATGGTTAAATCATCTTTACTAAATAGAGCCGCATTAGGCTCATCACTACCAGACTCTAATGTATATGTTTTACCATCTGTAAGGGTGTTTTTCGTGTTCTTTGCTAAAGTAAGAATCGTCTTATCAGAGTTCACTACATAGATAGGTGAATTATCGCTACAATTTATATTTGCTCCATTTAAAATCACTCTAACCGTTTCCTCATCTTTAGAATTAATTAAAATTTGACCGTCATTTAGAGTACCTGAAATAACGTAAGTTCCACCTGATACGATAGTTAGTATATTATCTTTAACAATAGCACCATCTCCATCACTTTCAATAGAATCTCCCTTTAGTACAATAGAATCGGAATCTTCTTGGCTCCATTCATCATTTAATTCTTCTTCACTAAAATTTACGGAGATTGAAGAGGAGCTATTTGATGTATTAGCATTATTTGTAGTCTTAGGAGTACAAGAACTAAAGATCAATACACAGAGAATTGAGAGAACCAATGCCTTATATATCTTATTATTAAATCTTTTTAATAGCATGTTTTTCTCCTTATGATTGTTTTGTCACTATAAAATGAAACTTAAGTGTTTAGGTAGCGTATTCGCCATTATAGCTTACCAGTGTAGCATGGTTTACCCCATGTAAGGCAGAAAGTTCATTTAAAAAAACAGTATCATTATTTTTTATTCGGACTTCATAAATTAATTCAATCGTTCCATCAGTGATAGCTTTACTCTTTATCTTATGCTTATTGCACTTTGTTTTTATAAGCTCTGAACAGGATACTTCTGTAATCTCATTTTTGCATTCAATCATAAGAATATAAGGGCATTCTTTAGGACTAGACATTTGAAAGCCTATTAACACAATCCCTATGAAAAAAGATCCTAATATGGCTAAAGGAAGTAAACCAGCCCCGAGGATGATTCCTGACCCAATTGCCCAGAATAAAAATACTAAATCCAGTGGGTCTTTAATGGCAGTTCTAAATCTTACAATGGATAAAGCGCCTACCATTCCAAGAGATAATACAATATTGCTTGTCACTGCAAGTATAATAAAGGTTGTGAGCATGGTTAAAAGCACAAGGGAAGTGTTAAACGGCTTTGAGTACATAACACCTGAGAATGTTTTTTTGTAAATAAAATATATAAATAGACCAATGCCAAAAGCGCCTATTAGAGCAATGGTTGCATCTATAATAGAAAAGTCGCTTACCCTTTCTAAAAAACTTGATTTTAAAATATCGTTAAAATTCATAGTATACCTCCAAATGTTTATGCATTAAGGGTAAAAAGTCTACCTGATGCGTATTTTGAATTTGCTGTGCTTGTGGTTTCATTTACTTGTATTAAGTCTCTAATGATTTCCGGTAAAAAGTGATCAAACTTTACCTCGAGAACACACTTATGTGGTTCTATTTCTAGGTAAGATAGTGTATCATTAAAAAAATCTGTAGGATTAATGCTACACCGAATATTGTAGTCTAGTGTTATTCTCGTGTTTCCAGGTCTAAAGGTATAAGCCTCTCTTTGGTATTGGATAATAATTTTAGGGAGTAATACTTTTGTCTTCATTTTTACATAGAACTCTTTTTGTAGTGAGTCGTCTTTGTCTTTAAGAAATTCAATATCTCCTAAAAGGATCTTTTGGATATCCTTTTTTGCCAGCTTTGTGCTGAGCTTATATCCTTTTCGTATCTCCTTGACCTTTTTTTCTAATCGAATATAATTGTAATCATTGTTATAGCACCTAATCCTAAATTTTTCCCTATAAGGGTCTCCATTTAATTTTTCGTTTAAAGCATCATCGTATAAGGTGTCAAAATATAAGTTTTTAATGAGATAGCTTTTTCCTTGAGAATGTACATCCATAGGAAGGAATTTTTTTAATCTTGAGTGTAGTGTTATTCGAGTTTCCTGTGAAATGGAGTGTTTGTATTCATTTCGGTAATATTTTTCTTCCAAGTTTTAACCTCCTCTTTTAATTGTCTGTAGCATTAGTTTAAATGAAAAGAAGAAAAGCTTCTCCGAAAAAAGGCGTCAAAATTAAGGCAAAAATTACGAAATAAAAGCGTAGCCATCAGCGATCAGTCATCAGCTATCAGTATTCTAGGGCAGGGCTTTGTGGGTCAAAGATTTCAATATTGCATAGGATGATTAATCAGTAGATAGGATTGAATATAGAGGACATAAAGAAAAAAGATGGATCTAAGTCCATCTTTTTAATATATTACGAAAGTTCTACTTTTCAATTTAACTACTTCATTATATGTGATTGAATCTTTGACCTATGAGACTTGAGCCTAGCATTGATAGCTGTTAGCTGATTGCTAATGACTAAAGTGTCAAAGGCACTTTCTTGAGAATGATCTATTTAATTAAAAAATATAGTAAAAGCCGTTCCCTTAAGGCTTGATTGGACTTCTACTCGGCCACCGTAGGAGGTGACTATGGATTTGACGATTGAAAGGCCTATGCCGTGGACTCCGTTTTCTCCCTTATAAAATCGATCAAAAATACGAGGAAGGTCTTCCTGGCTGATTCCAGGACCATTATCTTCAACTTTAATGACTATTCTACCTTGAGTTTTTCTACATGTGATAATTATTTTACCTCTAGAATATCGTAAGGCATTAGATAATAAGTTTTGAAAGGCTCGCTCTATAGACTTTTCATCGTAAGTAAAAAGTACTGGATCTTCATCAAACTCGTAGCTTACTTTTATGTTTTTACTTGTAAATAAAGAATGGTATCTTTCAGCTGCATAAGATAAAGTTTCTCGCAGATCATTTTGTGTAGTAATCATATCCTTTGATCTAGACTCTAATCGGGAAAGGTAGATAATATCTTCTACTAATTCGCTAAGTTTATCCGTTTCATCCTTTATGATAACACAGGCACTGTTCTTTTCTAAAATATCAAATTGAATGCCTTCTGCATTGGTTTTAATGATTTGCAGGGGTGTTCTCAATTCATGTGAAACATTTTGAAAGAATGCTCTTTGCTCTGCATCGTATGCCTTTAATTTTTTTGATGTGTCATTCATGGGATTTTTTAGATGATGAAGCTCTAAATCGTCAAATTCATCTTCTATGGTTTCATATTTGCCTTCGCCAATTTTCTTGGCAAACTCTGATAAGTATACAATGGGCTCAGTAATCCTTGACCCAATTACATAGGTCATGAGTACAGTTGTCAATAAAGCAAGAATCATGATAATCCATAAAATACGACTAAGATTCACTTTAAATTCATTCATATGAGACATATTAATAAAATTGACAATATAGAATTGATCTAAATCCATATCGGATTTAGATATTGAAGTAAAATAATACAGTCCTGAGTCTGTCGAAAGCTTTTGTATTTCACTAGTATCTAAGTTGATTTTTTGAGCTTTTATTTCTATTGTAAAATCCTGCAAGTCTCTATTGTCGAAGTACTTGTCTAAAGATTGGGTAGGGTGTAGTATAACATAATTTGATGTTAAGACTACTGTTTCGGCTTTTCCCATAGGAGTGCCATTAGGCTTTGGCTTATGAGGTATTTGTGGTTCGCTGCCGCTGTCCATCGGACCTTGCACAATGTAATCTCTAGAATTATGTAATACCTCATTTGCATTGTTTTTCATATACTGAGAAATCAAAAAATCAAAAACCATAGAAATAAATATAAATACAATGAGTATGAGTAGGATTACTCTAGAAATAAGCCTAAATTTTATGCTTTTTTTCGTATCTTTCAAGGGTCAACCACCTTCATAGTAAAGCCAAAGCCCCATATGGTTTCTACTTTTGTATTGGTATGGACGAGCTTTTTTCGGATTCTGCGCACGGTATCGTCACAAGCACGAGTTTCAATGTCTTTTTCGTAACCCCATATTTCATTGAGCAGTTCTTCTCTTGATACTGCTCGATCTGCATTTTCAATCAAATAGAGTAGAAGATTGTATTCTGTAGGTGAAAAGTCTATAAGAGCACCATTAACGGTGATTTTCATGGCCTTTCGGTTAATGGAGATTTGACCGAAGGTAAGAGAATTTTCCTGTTTTTCATCGCTTTCTTGTAACTGTTTGTCTAGTTTAACTCTTCGCAGTATGGCCTTTACCCTCATTACTAAGGAGATGGCACTAAAGGGCTTCGTAAAATAATCATCGCTACCTAGATTGATCCCTGTTGCATAATCTAAATCGCTGTCTTTTGCTGTAAGGATAATCATATGTCACCTCATTTTAATTATAATAGATTATGACGGTAGAAGTTACGAAAATTTCACGCAAATAATGAGAAAATTTCTATAGTTTAATATGATCGACAAGAGAATAATATGATAAAGTCTTAATCTATAAATTTAGTTTTTTACCCTTTAGAGGTAAATTAAGAGCAATTATGTTATAATACTCTATCATGATCTAACGTCAAGGAGAACAGACATTGAAAGAAGTAAATTTATTAACAGAAGGTAGCATACAAAAGACACTATTAAAATTGGCACTACCCATTATGGGGTCCTCTTTTATTCAAATGACCTATAGTTTAGCTGATATGATTTTTATTGGCAAGCTAGGCAGCAAAGCTGTAGCAGCAGTTGGTACTGCTGGTTTTTTTCCATGGTTGGCTATGGCTTTTATTATGATACCAAAAATTGGTGCAGAAGTAGGCGTGGCTCAGTCTATAGGAGGAAAGAATATAAAATCTGCTCTAGAGTTTATTAGAAGCTGTTTGCAGCTAGTTATTTTTCTGGCTCTTATTTATAGTACAGTTCTCATAGTATTCAAAGATTCACTAATTGATTTCTTCCATTTAGGAGATCCTTCTGTTATTCAAATGGCTAAGGATTACTTGCTCATTGTCTCATATGGGATGATTTTTACATTTTTAAATCCTGTGCTGACCGGAGTTTTAAATGGGCATGGAAACAGTCGAACGCCTTTCTATATTAATGTCATAGGCGTTATTACAAATATTATTCTAGATCCCCTTTTGATTTTAGGAATAGGACCATTTCCTGTTTTAGGAGTAGAAGGTGCAGCAATTGCCACGGTTTTTGCACAAATGATTGTGACTTTTTTCTTGTTTAAGGCAGTTAAAGCTCAATTATCCTATACCTCTAAAGTGGGTTTTTTTCAAGTACCTAATTGGAATATACTAAAAAAAGTATTTACATTGGGTCTACCAGTTGCGTTGCAAAATGGACTTTTTACTTTTATATCTATGATCATTGCAAGACTTATAGCTCAGTGGGGTCCTGTACCTGTAGCAGTACAACAAATAGGATCTCAAATAGAATCCATATCTTGGAATACAGCGAATGGTTTTTCTACAGCTTTAGCGGCCTTTGTAGGTCAAAACTATGGAGCGAAAAAGTGGGATCGAATCAATAAAGGCTATCATATCGCCGTGAGGATTATGACGACTATAGGACTTATTACTACGGTTTTACTGATTTTTGGTGCGAGGCCAATATTTAGCATATTTTTGTCTGAAAAAGAAGCCATCTATTATGGAGTCAAGTATTTGAAAATACTTGGAATTTCTCAATTGTTTATGTGCTTAGAAATTACAACAGCTGGTGCATTTAATGGATTAGGAAAAACAGTACCTCCTTCTGTTGTGAGCATTGTTTTTACAAGTCTTAGAATTCCAGCAGCAGTCCTTCTTTCATCTAATGCGGTACTAGGTGTTACTGGTGTGTGGTGGAGTGTAAGTTTAAGCAGTGTGATTAAGGGAATTGTTTTGGTTGCGTGGTATATTATTTACTTAAACAAGGTTAAGGAAAAGAACCATTTGGCTGTAAAAGAAGAAATCTATGAACACTAAATTTTAGTATTTACATCTTAACTAATAAAAAACCAGTAGAGCTGGTTTTTTATTAGTTATTTGATATTATACGAAATATTGGTTACTACTTAATAATGATTCTAGTGTTAAATAGCTTATGAGGAATCTAGAATACTTGGATTGGAGCTGGTAGTTAGCTTGATACGTGTCTTTGACCACCGAAGCCTAGTCCAAGAGCACTGGTGGCTGATTGCTGGTTGCTGATGGCTACTTTTTGTTGTATAAAATCAAGCAAAACCAGGTGATGATATTATGACCGTTTAAAAAGGACATATTGTAATTTTCGCATATTTCCGTTACGATTATGGTCTGACTTTCAATACAAGGATACATCCTATCTTTGTGTTTACAAGGGCTATCAGGATATGTACATTTTTCACATATGCTACAGGATTCTGCTGTCAAAATTAATATGTTCTCATCCTTAGGAAAGACATCTTTTCTTATTTGGTTTACAATATCAATGTGTTCGCCTCTTGTTGAAAGGCTTTCTTCCATATTGAGTATATCTTTTACTTCTGAAACGGTGCTAAAGATAAAAGCGTCCTTATATGCTAAGCACCTTTCTCTACATTCTTCTAATGTACCCACTGCTGGTGGGCAGGACCAGGACTTTCCATATTGAGGACATTGAACTTCACATATGGTTCTTACATTAGGGTAAAAACTTAATTCATTTGTATCAAAAAATGCGTACTCAAATATAGGATATTCCGTAATTTTCTTTTCAATTTCTTCCTGAGTAATCATAGTATCTGCCTCACTTTTTTATTTAATATTAATAATTATATCACAAACAGGTTGCAGATTGCTGTCAATGAGAGAGGAGTTTAAACTAAATAGATAGAAATTAAAGTCACACTATTGACTATTTTAATCCATTTGGTATAATATAAATAAATTAAAATATGTAAGCAATTTTAGGTGCCTCATATGAGGAGAATAGGGAAACCGGTATTAGTTCGCCCTACGACGAAGGAGTTGTTGGCGAACTTATGTAAGGAAATCATAAATTTAAGATTTGTAGATTTCTACTGCTTAAAGTCCGGTGCGGACCCACCACTGTAATGACGAGCTCACGCTAACCACTGGCTAATGCTGGGAAGGGGCGAAAGGGCGTTTGAGTCAAAGCCAGGAGACCTGCCTAAGATTGAGAAGCCTTTCCTGAAATGGGAAGCGGCGGAGATGACGGCAAAGTCCCGACCACAATAAATAATATTATTGTGGCGGGACTTTTTTTCGTGAAACAGCGAGCCAAGCGAAAGCATAGCTTTCGCAGTAGACATGAGACGGAACAGGCAAACGGCTTGCCGATTTGACTGAGGAGTCTCGTGGATACGAAATGAAAGCTATGCTTTCATTTGGCGAGCGTCGCGACCGAGGAAGATTGATTATTTAGCTTTTGCCACAATCTAATAATAATTCTAATCTGGAGGAGATATAAAAATGAATACAATCAACGAAAAATTTCATAATTTGAAAGATGTGAAAAGTGCAAGTGAAGCAGAACTTGAAAGTGCATTACAAGAGCTTACAAGTAATATTACAGGGTTAGACGAAAAATCTATTGCAGGTATGCAAGCTCGTTTAGATGCTAAGATTAAACCTCTTCGAAGCTTAGGGGTATTAGAAGATATTGCTCAACAAATTGCAGGAGTTCAAGGCACTGCTCAACCTAAGATCACAGGAAAAGCTGTACTTTTAATGGCAGGTGATCATGGCGTTGTAGCTGAAGGAGTAAGCGCTGCACCTCAAGAGGTTACGGCTGAATTGTTTTATGCTTATATGAATAAAAACGGGGGAGTCAATATTATCGCTCGAAGTGGAGGAGGAGACGTTATCGCAACAGATATCGGAATCGCTGGTCCACTAAATCCACCAGAACTCATGGCTAGTCGAGTAAAAAATGGCACGGATAATATGGCTAAAGGACCTGCAATGAGTAGAAAAGAAGCTCTTCAAGCTCTTTTTACAGGTGCAAAAGTTGCTAGAGATGCTATAAATTCTGGCATAAATCTTTTGGCTACAGGGGAAGTTGGAATAGGGAATACAACACCAAGTTCAGCTCTTATTTCCGTATTTACAGGCTGCTCTATTGAAGAAGTAACTGGGCGAGGAACAGGAATAAAAGATGATGCTTTAATACATAAACAAGAAGTAATTAAGAAGGCAATTCAAATCAATAATATCGATATAAAAGACCCTGTTGGCACTCTTGCAAAGATTGGGGGACTTGAAATTGCTGCATTAGTTGGAGCAATATTAGAAGCAGCTTATAAAAAAGTACCAATTATTCTAGACGGTATTATTTCAACAGCTGCAGCATTAACAGCAGCTCAGATTGCACCAGTGGCAACAAAGTACATGATTTCATCCCATAGCTCAGAAGAAAAAGGTTGTCGTATCGGACTACAGCAATTAGGACTAGAACCAAGAATTGCATTTAATATGAGGCTTGGAGAAGGAACAGGAGCGGCTCTTATGTTCCCAACAATAGATACAGCACTAAGAGTGGCCGATGAAATGGCTACTTATGAAGCGGCTGGAGTAACTACAGGAGATTATTAAAAAATGCCTTTGGCGTTTTTTAATTCTCAATTCTAAATTGATCATTGCGCGAAGCGCATACCCGCCCAACTATATAAATTTGTAAGCGAAACAAAATGACTTTTATCATAAACCACTTGACAACACGGACAAATCGTGCTATTCTGTTGCAAACCGTTGAAGCGGAGATAACGGTGATCATGATCCCAAAGAGAGTCCGTGTTGCTGAGAATCGGGCGGAAAACAAGTCATCAAATGGACCGCTGAGGGCGCAGTCAAAGGGTTTCGATCTGAGTATTCTGCGACGTCCGGCACGCGTAAGTGGCCAGGGATATGATGGTATCCTGAAAAGAGTACGGGATTTCCGTAAATCAAGGTGGCACCGCGGATAGCGATTTATTCGTCCTTGACAGAATTAAAATTCTGTCAGGGGCGTTTTTTTTATGTAATAGGAAAGTTGTACTTTTGACCCTAGCTGCTGCTTGAGTCATCCTATGTTAGGGCCAAATCTTTGACCCATAAGACTTGACCCTAACACTGATGACTGAAGACTAGCCGCTGGTAGCTAAGCTATTCTTATTTCCCTGGCAGATAGAAAAGGAGCAAATATTATGCAGGTAAAGCCAAACTTAAATGAACTGAAACAGTTTGCGAAATCCGGGCAGTACAAAACTGCGCCAGTATGTATGGAAATCTTATCGGATTTCGGGACTCCTATTCAGGTGCTGCAGATACTGAAAAACGTATCCACTCACTGCTATCTCCTGGAATCTGTATCTGATCACGAAAACTGGGGCCGGTATACGTTTCTTGGTTATGACCCAAAGCTGGAAATCACTTGTTTAGACGGTCAGTTGCGCATCGGTTCCATGCGATTTGAGACGACCAACCCGGGAACATACATCAAGCAGATCATCGAGGAACACAAAAGCGCACGTCCGGACGGTATGCCTCCGTTCACTGGGGGTCTGGTAGGGTATTTTTCCTACGATTATCTCAAATATGCTGAGCCGTCCCTGCAACTGGACGGCAGAGACACAGAAGGCTTTAATGATATTGACCTAATGCTCTTTGACAAGGTCATCGCCTTTGACAATTACCGACAGAAGATTATGCTGATCGTCAATATTTCTCTTGCCAACTGTGAAACGGAATACAACCGGGCGTTACTGGAGCTGGCACAGATGGCGTCACTTTTGAAAACTGGAACGCCCAGAGAGGAGCCACCCGGGCATCTCAGGTCTCAGTTACAGCCGCTGTTCAGTCAGAAGGAGTATTGCCAGATGGTGGAGCAGGCTAAACACCACATCAGAGAGGGCGACATTTTTCAGATTGTGCTGTCTAATCGACTGGCGGCAGATTATGAAGGCTCTCTTTTGAACACCTATCGAATGCTTCGGACGGTGAATCCGTCGCCGTATATGTTTTACTTTTCTACCTCGGATATGGAGGTGGCGGGTGCGTCGCCGGAAACGCTGGTGAAGCTGGAAAATGGTGTACTGCATACCTTCCCGCTGGCGGGCACACGGCCGAGAGGAACAACGAAGGAGAAGGACGATGCGCTGGCTGAGGAGCTGCTGGCTGACCCCAAAGAACTGGCTGAGCACAATATGCTTGTAGATCTTGGACGAAATGACATCGGCAAGATCAGTCGGTTTGGCAGTGTGGGAGTGGAGAAGTACCATGAAATCGAACGGTATTCTCATGTGATGCATATTGGCTCCATCGTCCGCGGTGAGCTGGCGGAGGGAAAAACGGCGATGGACGCCGTGGATGCGATTTTGCCGGCGGGCACCCTGTCCGGCGCACCTAAGATCAAAGCCTGCCAGCTGATTAATGATCTAGAAAATAACAAGCGGGGTATCTACGGTGGGGCTATCGGCTATCTAGACTTTGCGGGCAATTTGGATACCTGCATCGCTATTCGCATTGTATACAAAAAGAACAACAAGGTATTCATTCAAAGCGGTGCGGGTATCGTGGCAGACTCCGTGCCGGAGACGGAATATCAGGAATGCCTGAATAAAGCCGCTGCCGTGGTCAAAGCGCTCCATGAGGCTGAGGAGGAAAACCTATGATACTGATCATTGACAACTATGACAGCTTCACCTATAACCTGTATCAGCTTGTGGGGACCTTGAATCCGGATACACGGGTCATTCGAAACGATGCGATGTCCGCAGAAGAAATTGCGTCGCTCTCACCCGAGGCAATTATTCTCTCTCCCGGTCCCGGAAGACCAGAGGATGCTGGCATCTGCATGGATGTGGTAAAAGAACTTGGGAGCCGGTTCTCGATTCTTGGCGTGTGTCTAGGGCATCAGGTCATCTGCACTGCCTACGGCGCAATGGTGTCCTACGCAAAAGAGCTAATGCATGGCAAGCAGTCGATCACCACGCTGGATCAGAGCTGTCCTCTGTTTCGAGGCTGCCCAACGGCGATTCCGGTGGCACGCTACCATTCGCTGGCAGTCTTGGAGGAGACCCTGCCGGATTGCCTTCAGGTGATTTCTAGAACGGAGGATGGAGAGGTCATGGCCGTCCGGCACAGCGAAAGCCTGGTGTTTGGTCTGCAGTTTCACCCAGAATCCATCATGACCCCAGATGGAATCCTTATTTTGAAGAATTTTTTAGAATTAGCAAAGGAGATAAAACAATGATCCAAGAAGCTATTGTAAAGATAGTAGATAAACGTGACTTAACCTATGACGAAGCCTACACCGTTATGAATGAGATCATGAGCGGTGAGACGACCGCCATTCAAAATGCCGCGTTTCTGGCGGCGCTTTCCACCAAAAGCACAAAATCTGAAACCATCGATGAGATTTCTGGCTGTGCTGCAGCCATGCGAAGCCACGCTACGAAAGTGGAGCATGATATGCAGGTTATGGAGATCGTTGGTACCGGCGGTGACAACGCGCACAGCTTCAATATTTCTACAACCTCCGCGTTTGTTGCGGTGGCCTGCGGTGTAAAGGTGGCAAAGCACGGCAACCGCGCAGCTTCCTCCCTTTGCGGCACGGCGGATTGTTTGGAAGCGCTGGGCGTCAATATCAGTCTATCCCCGGAGCAGTGCGTCAAGCTACTGGAGCAGGTGAATATCTGTTTCTTCTTTGCTCAGAAGTATCATACCTCTATGAAATATGTGGGGGCTATCCGCAAAGAGCTTGGCATACGCACGGTATTCAATATTCTGGGGCCACTGACCAATCCCGCTCGACCACAGATGCAGCTGTTGGGTGTGTACGATGAATTGCTGGTGGAGCCGTTGGCACGTGTTCTTACAAGTCTTGGCGTCCGCCGAGGTATGGTGGTCTATGGCCAGGATAAGCTGGATGAGGTCTCGCTTTCCGCACCGACTACGGTATGTGAGTTCTCCGATGGCGTTTACAAATCCTATGTTATGACCCCAGAGGAGTTCGGGCTTACCCGCTGCACAAAGGATGCGCTGGCAGGTGGCACGCCACAGGAAAATGCGGCCATAACCCGTGCCATCCTTTCAGGCTCAGAGCGCGGTCCAAAGCGCAGCATCGTCCTTCTAAATGCGGGCGCAGCACTGTATATTGCCGAAAAAACGGCAACATTCGCGGACGGAGTACAGATGGCGGCTGAGACCATAGATTCTGGGATGGCGGCGAAAAAGCTGGAAGATTTTGTCGCCGCGTCCAATAGGTTTCGCGAATGAGCACGATTTTAAACCAGCTGGCGCAGTACGCCAGAGTTCGTGTAGCGGCGGATATGGAGGAAAACTCACTGGATGTTCTGCGACAGCTCTGCACAGGTGGTGCAGCGCCCGTCCGGGAGCCCTTCCAGTTTGAAAAGACGCTTCGAAAGCCAGGTGTGTCCTTCATCTGCGAGGTAAAAAAGGCATCTCCCTCTAAGGGCGTAATCGCAGAACAGTTTCCGTATGTACAGATTGCTCAGGAATATGAACAGGCAGGTGCTGACTGCATCTCTTGTCTGACCGAGCCCAAATGGTTTCTGGGCAGCGATGAGATCTTTCAAGAAATACGTGCAAATGTGGATACGCCTATGCTTCGCAAGGATTTTATGGTGGACGAATACCAGATCTATCAGGCAAAGCTCATGGGTGCGGACGCGGTACTGCTGATTTGTGCGATTCTCAATCTGGAACAGCTCAAAAAGTATTTAAAGCTGTGCGATAACCTCTGTCTGTCAGCGATGGTGGAAGTTCATAATGAGCAGGAGCTACAGATGGCTGCAGTGGTCGGTGCGCGCATCATTGGCGTCAATAATCGCAATCTCAGGGACTTTTCCGTGGATACCGGCAACAGCAGACATCTGCGGGCGCTGGCTCCCGCAGACGCTCTGTTCGTGGCAGAAAGCGGCATCCAAACAGTTCAGGATGTTCACCAACTGCGACAGATTGGTGTGGATGCGGTTTTGGTGGGTGAGAGCCTGATGCGTGCAGCGCACAAATCAAAAATGTTGCACAAGCTGAGAGGCGACCGATGACAAGGCTTAAGATTTGCGGCCTTCGCAGATTGGAAGATATCACATATGCCAATGAGCTAAAACCGGACTTAATCGGCTTTGTGTTTGCAGCAAAAAGCAAGCGGCTTGTATCATTCCGGCAGGCGGCTGAGCTGAGAAAGGCGCTTTCCGCAGAAATTCAGGCAGTGGGCGTATTTGTGAACGAGCAGGCGGAAACCGTCGCCAAGCTTCTAAATAGTGGTGTGATTGATCTGGCGCAGCTACATGGCCGCGAGAACAGAAATTACATTCGCCGACTGCGGCAGCTAACAGACAAACCGATTATTCAGGCGTTCAGAATTGCCTCTCAGGAAGATACGGAAAAAGCCAGGGACTCTATTGCCGACTATGTGCTTTTGGACAATGGCATGGGCGGAACCGGTGAACAGTTCGACTGGTCGCTGGTTACAGGTTTTGATCGACCCTATTTTCTGGCTGGAGGTCTGTCCCCAGATAACGTGGCGGTAGCCATTGACAGGTGTCAGCCCTTTGCTGTAGATGCCAGCTCTGGGCTGGAAACCAACGGAAACAAGGACTATGACAAGATGAAGCGGTTTGTTGATACCGTTCGTTTGACGCGTTGATGCGGGAGCTGAAGGTTCATGTCCTGCTGAAGGAGAAAGTCATGTAAACCAAAAAGGAGGCATTATGGAACATACAAAAGGGAGATTTGGCGTTCACGGGGGGCAGTACATTCCCGAAACATTGATGAACGCTATACTGGAGCTGGAAACAGCCTATCAAAAATACAAGGATGACCCGGAATTCGACCGGGAACTGACCTATATGCTCAACGAGTACGCTGGACGGCCCAGCCGCTTGTACTATGCCGAGCGCATGACAAAGGATCTGGGTGGCGCGAAGATCTATCTCAAACGGGAGGACTTGAACCATACCGGCTCTCACAAAATCAACAATGTCATCGGTCAAATATTGCTGGCAAAGCGTATGGGAAAGACTCGCGTCATCGCGGAGACCGGCGCGGGTCAGCATGGCGTGGCAACCGCCACAGTAGCCGCCATGATGGGCATGGAATGCGAGATTTACATGGGACGCATCGACTGCGAGCGGCAGAGGCTAAATGTCTACCGCATGCGGCTTCTGGGTGCGAAAGTGCATCCGGTAGATTCTGGAACGGCGACGCTGAAGGACGCCGTGTCCGAGACCTTCCGGGAGTGGACGACACGGATTGACGACACACATTATGTACTCGGCTCAGTCATGGGACCGTATCCGTTCCCAACAATTGTCCGGGATTTTCAGGCGGTCATCAGCCGTGAAATCAAGCAGCAGTTACATGAGAAGGAGGGACAGCTTCCTGATGCGGTCATCGCCTGTGTCGGTGGTGGCTCCAACGCCATCGGTGCGTTCTGCCATTTTATTGATGACAAATCAGTCCGGCTTATCGGCTGTGAGGCCGCTGGACGGGGCATCGATGCAAAGGATACCGCCGCCACAATCAACACCGGCAGACTTGGCATCTTCCACGGCATGAAATCTTATTTCTGCCAGGATGAGTATGGACAGATCGCCCCCGTATACTCTATTTCAGCAGGTCTAGACTATCCTGGCATCGGTCCGGAACACGCATATCTCCACGACATCGGCCGGGCTGAGTATATTGCTGTAACGGATGGTGAGGCGATCGAGGCCTTTGAGTATCTCTCATGTATGGAGGGCATCATCTCAGCCATCGAATCCGCACACGCTGTGGCCCACGCTATAAGGCTGGCGCCATCTATGGACAAAGATCAAATCATCGTTATCAACATTTCCGGCCGCGGCGATAAGGACTGTGCCGCCATTGCCCGATACAGAGGGGAGGATCTTTATGAGTAATATTTCAAAAGCATTTTCACACGGCAAGGCGTTTATTCCATTTATCACTTGCGGTGATCCATCGCTGGAGGTAACCAAACTACTGGTCTCCGCCATGGAGCAGGCGGGAGCCGACCTCATTGAGCTGGGCATTCCATTTTCTGATCCCACTGCAGAAGGACCTGTCATTCAGGAGGCCAACAACCGCGCCCTTGCTGGCGGCGTGACAACTGAAAAGATCTTTACCATGGTGCGGGAGCTACGTGAAACCGTGACGCTCCCCATGGTGTTCATGACCTATGCCAACGTGGTGTTCTCTTACGGCGCGGAGCGCTTCATCTCCACTTGCAAAGACATCGGCATTGACGGCCTCATTCTTCCCGACATTCCCTTGGAGGAAAAAGAAGAGTTTGACAGTATCTGCAGACAATACGGGCTAGATCTGGTGTCGATGATTGCGCCCACCTCCTATGACCGCATCCAGATGATCGCAAAAGAAGCCAGTGGCTTTCTATACTGTGTATCTTCTTTGGGCGTTACCGGCACCCGATCGAAAATTACCACCGACATCAATGGGATGATTGCACTTGCAAAAGAAGTGACGGATATTCCCTGTGCCGTGGGTTTCGGCATCTCCACGCCGGAACAGGCGGCCTACATGGCGCAAAAGGCCGATGGTGTGATCGTTGGCTCTGCCATTGTGAAGCTTTGCGCCAAATATGGCGAGGACTGTGTGCCGTATGTGAAAGACTATGTCAGCGCAATGAAAAGAGCTGTTTGCGAGATAACTTGAACATAACTGGCTTGTTTTATGAAAGCTATTTATACATTGTCAGATGGCGCATTTGGTTTTTTGTTTAATTATAGCAAAAAGCCACTACTGCAGATCGTAGTGGCTTTGCGGGAAAACACTCTTGATAAATCTCATATCAGAAAGCAATGCTCAAGAAATACGCTGATGACAACAAGGGTTTTGATTTAGAATTATATGGCAGTTTATTGAGAAAGTCGTTGTCTACAAGGCAGAAAAGGTCGATGGTCATAGGCAACATCATAATGAAGTGATTTTTAACTGTATCGGAGTAGTGGAACTTCCGAAAATTCAAGAGAAAAAGGCATAACCGATATTTATACCGACTATGCCAAATTTCTAGGGTAGTAAATCCCTTAGGCGCCACCTTTAAGGGGAGCTCTTTTCTAGTTACGAGAAAATCTCATTTCTATCCAATCTAAACCAATCCAATCGTTTTCTGCGCCTGTAGAAGTATTTCGAATCTCAATTGTATTTACTCTTCTTAGATTTCTTACATTAAATCTCATAATTTGCCAATTGTCAAATACTGTTCCAAAAGGTCTACCGTGTTGTAATGGAAGAGCGCCTCTATGAACTACTCGGCCATTAATCGTTATGGTAGCAGAGTATTGACGGATAGGAGTCGGAGGTTGTTTGTCGTCAAGGACACCTGAAATTAATACTTCGGCTCTCAATAAGCCTGGTACAAAGAAGAAGGCTGGAACTTCAAACGTCCAAGTACCTTGGTTTCCTGTATAGAGAATATCCGCATTTCTACTTGGATTTCCATAGTTAGGAAATCCGCTTAGCTCTTTAAATAGAGTAAGGTCTGTCTCTGTTGGATTATTTGACAAAATTGGTTGCATTTGATTTATATAAGGATTTTGCACATAATTCATTGAATCATTTATAGGGGAATTGAAAGAATAATAATCCATGTTTTTCCTCCAGTTTTTATTTATATTGTTCACTATATTATACTCATTATTAAGCCTATTGTTACGATTCCGTTTTAACTTATATAGTAATTTGGTATATATAAATTGTATTTAGCAGATATTAAAATAATAAAAAGAGGACAGGTGTAGTAATGAAAAAAAGAATTTGTATTATCCATACTGGTGGAACTATTGGTATGATTAAGACTGCTCATGGTTATGCACCAAAAAAGGGTTTTATGAAACAAGCTTTATCTGCCATTCAAGAATTAAACTCAGAAGAAATGCCTTCTTATGATTATATTGAATACGACCCACTATTGGACTCCTCTGATGTTTCCGTAAAGGAATGGGTAAAAATCGCTAAGGATATTGAAGAAAGATACCATATGTACGATGGATTTGTTATCTTGCACGGCACAGATACCATGGCTTATACGGCATCAGCCCTCTCCTTTATGTTAGATGGTTTGTCTAAACCTGTTATCTTGACAGGATCTCAAATTCCTTTATCCGAAATACGAAACGATGGACGAGATAATATTATTACAGCCCTTCTCATTGCAGCCAATTACAATATCCCTGAAGTGTGCCTTTATTTTGGAAGTAAACTTATGAGAGGAAATCGAGCAACAAAAATAAGTTCAGATCATTTGATCGCATTTGATTCACCAAATTATCCGTTTTTAGCTGAAGTAGGCGTAAATATTGAAGTAAAGAATAAGCTTATTCGTCCTACAAAGGGTGACTTTAAAGTTCGAATCTTTGATAAACGTCAAATAGCTGTCCTTAAAATATTTCCTGGGATTCAATGGGAGGTATTTGAAAGCCTTATGACTTCTCATTTAAAGGGATTTGTTATCGAAGCTTTGGGTGCAGGGAATCTGCCAAAGGCAGATCATATCTTACAAGGCTTACTTAAGAGGGCTAAAGAAAACGATACAATTATTGTCGTTTGTACACAGTGTTTAAAAGGTTCTGCTGTAATCGGCCAATATGAAGCATCTTCTACTTTATCACAAGCTGGCGCAGTCAGTGGGTACGATATGACCGTTGAGGCTGCAGTTACAAAATTAGATTATCTCCTTAGTTTATATGATGACGTAGAGACCGTGAAAAGGCTTATGGAAACAAATTTGAGAGGGGAGTTGACAAAATAGTCATTTCGTAGGAAGATAGTATAGCGAGAATTTTTAGGAAAGAGGAATCACAAATGAATAAGAAACACCTTAATTTAATATTTCCACATTGGCAAGGGGGAGGGCCAGATATCTCCACTTATTATGGTACTTTAGAGCTGCGAGGGCTATATTTTGATGAAATAGCTTATGAAGAGGTAGCAGTCAGTACGGAAGATATTAGCCCAGTACAAGATGATATACTAGGTTATACAGAAATCTATAATCAATTAAATAAGGCGAAGGCATTAATCGAAGATCATCAACCTGAAACCATATTTACAATAGGTGGAAGCTGTGACGCAGATGTTACGTCTATTTCTTATCTGAATCGTACATACAATAAGGATATGACAATACTCTATATCGATGCTCATGGAGATTTAAATACGCCGGAATCTTCCCACACAAAATATTTTTACGGAATGCCTCTTAGAGCTTTAATAGGGGAAAGTGAAGAGAAAATTGTTAATTTATTTCCATCAAAAGTAGAGATCTCTCAAATCATCATGCTAGGAACAAGAGATTTGGATGAACCTGAAAAACAGTATGTAAAGGAAGAAAGTATCCCTGTCGTATCTGTTGAAACCATAGAAAACAATATGGACGCTGTCTTAGAGCAAATTCGCCAAAAGGGAAGAAAGAGAATTTATGTTCATATTGATTTAGATGTATTAGAAAAAGAGGAGTTTGCACATGTACCTTTGCCTGTAGAAAAAGGTCTTAGAATTCAAACTCTTTTAAAACTTCTAGAAAATCTTAAAACAGAATTCGATATTGTAGGAGTTGGGCTTTTTGAATGCCAACCAATGGGAAATAAAAAAAGGGAGCCTTTAAACACCATAATGGATTTGGGTTTAAACTTATAGATTACCCTAAAATAAAGAAACCACCTTCTAGAAGGTGGTTTCTTGGTAAAAAGCTTTAGTACTATATTTAGAACATTTCTTTACTCATTTTGTCGATTGCTTTGTCTGTTTCCTCATATACGCCTGGGAATGAACTAAAGTTTAAACCTTGGCTTAGAGAAGGGATAAAATGAAGTTTACCACATCTTTCGCAAGAGATTCTTACATGTTTTTCAACGTTTTCTGGTGTCCAGCCAGGGAAGTCTACAACGCCACTATCAATATCACCCATAAAGGTAATCCTATCACCATACTTTTTAATCAGTTCAGGGATATTATTTGTGCTCATTGCACCTTGCCAAATATCAATACCCATTTCGATCATAAAAGGTACTAAGTTCGCAGAGTAAGCATCATTGTGATGTACAATAAGTTCTACGCCATTTTCTTTATAGAAACCATAGATCTTCTTGTATGCAGGTACGATAAATTCTTCGAACATTGCTGGTGAAAGGAAAGAAGAAATTTGGCTACCCCAGTCATCATGATGAAATATTGCATCCGGATGAATATGGTCAATGATTTCTTTTGCCCAACGAATTTCGTAATCCGTTACGTAATCGATTAACTCATGCATAGCTTCTGGCTCTTCGTAATAGTTCATTAAAGCATTTTCCATACGCATTAAGTGATGAGTCATTTCAAATACACCTGGTGCAACAAAAGCAGCAACGTATTTTTCATTTCGGTCTACTTTATTAGCTCGTTCGATTGCTGGAGCCCACTCTTCATCAGAAAATTCTACTCTAGGAGCTTTTACATAATCTTTCCATTTTGTAATGTCTTTTATAACGATGTTTTCATCGTCGTGAACAGGGAAGCCACCTATTTGTCCTTCTGGCCATCTATTGAGTACACCCCAAGCAGTACGCCATTCTTGACCAGGTCCGCCCATAGGTGCGTCAGTAGGTAATTCTAAAATGATATCCAAAAATTCATATTGTTTTACGAAGCGGTCAGGATTTCCACCTTTCATAACTTCTTGCAAATTTTGTTTTATTGTTAACATATGTATAGACCTCCTTTATTTAAAAGTGAATTATGCTTTTACCAGTTCCTTTGCTTTTACAACAGCGCTACCTGCATCTGGAGCATAGCCATCTGCACCGATTTCTTCTGCAAATTCTGGAGTTACAGGAGCTCCACCAACGATTACTTTAAAACCTTCTAAACCACTAGCTTTGATTGTTTGTACAGCTTCTTTTAATGCTGGCATTGTAGTTGTAAGTAAGCCTGAGCAAGCTACTAGAGTTACATTGTTATTTTCTTTAATAGCATCTACGAATTTTTGAGCAGGTACGTCAACACCGATGTCAACCAAATTAAATCCAGCACTTTCAATCATCATAGATACTAAGTTTTTACCGATATCATGTAGGTCGCCTTCTACTGTTCCAATAATGCACGTTCCTAAAGAATTTGAACTGTCACCAGCCATAAGAGGTTTTAATACATCAACACCTTTTGACATTGCTTTAGCTGCGATTAACATTTCTGGTACAAATAATTCTCCACTTGAGAATTTGTCTCCTACAACACCCATAGAGTCAACCATAGCTTGAAGAATATCGTTTGGTGAATTACCTTCATCTAAAGCTTCTTGAACTAAACCTGCTACTAATTTTGTTTTACCTGCTTCTACCTTAGCTTTTACTTCTTCAATTTTTGACATGTTACTTCCTCCTTATATACGTGTAATTTTTATTCCTATATTCTTTTACTATAGTAAATATAGGTTCATTGCCTAAAATTTTATGTTAACTTAATCTTACATGATTATAAAACAAAAGTCAATTATAATTTGTAAAAATATATAATCATTATTATATTTATATCTTTTAATAATTATTATCAAAATAGTGTATGGTCTTCTCTTTTTATGATAAGCTAATAGGAATAAGGCCTTAGAAATTTATGGAATAGGAGTGATGGCTATGTACAATATTAGAAATCTAACTTTAGAAGAGTACTTAGAGAAGATAGCTGAACCAAGTTTTCCAGGTCCGGCAAGTGGTAGTGTTTGTGCTACTGCTGCAGCTATGGCTTCAGCTGTAGTTGAAATGTCATGTAAAGCAAGTATAAAGAAGGATCCTCAGAACCAATTGCTTATAGATGTCACTGAAAAGATGAAAAGGTTAAAAGCACATTGTTTACGTCTAGCTGATGATGATATGAAGGCTTTTGGTGAAGTCATAAAAGGCACAAAAAAGAAAAAGGAGTTTCCAAATCAATATGAAGATCTTTTACAAAAAGCTACAGACCCCTTAGTGGCAATACTAGAAGGTTGTGAACAAATTTTAGTAGAGATTCAAAAGATTCACAAAGAGAGCTATGCAAAGGTTCTAGGCGATTTAGCTGGAGCTGTATATTTATCGGAAGGTGCTGCTATAGCTGTTAAAAAAGCTATAGAAGTGAACTTGACTTATCTTTCTGATATGGCTTATACAGAAAGAGTGAAAGAAACTGTAGAAACACTTTATGAAAATTGTAGCAAAATAAAGAACAGCGTGATAAATGGGATGTTTAAATAAAAAGCTAAAATGATAAAGAATCTTTGTTAAAGAGGATTTTTGTTTTGTTTGTAGAATAAAATACTTATATAAGATAGTAAGGGAGTGTTTGATGTGAACATTAGATTGCAAATTTTACATGATTTAGATTTGAAGTTTCCAATTACCTCCAAAAGATACGGAAATCTGCATAAAGTAGAAATAAATGAATTATATGAAATACTGCAACAAATGAAAGAAGAAGGCTTAATACATTTTTTTGGCCAAGAAAACGAGTCTTTAACAGAAATGAATTTAGAAAAAATAGTCATTAGTAGGGAGGGAAAAGAGCTTTTATATAGTAACTATAGTAATGCCTAAAATATTATTATATGTAAGAGGTCATAATAGCTTCTATTTAATGAAGGTTATTATGACCTCTTATTTTTGTAAGATTCATTATTCGTTATATCAAAATAAATCTTATCATAAATGATATAATATCATAAATACAAAACACAAAGAAATCTGTTGCAACCTAAAAGACTTTACATAAAACATAAATCTTGCAACTTAAATTTAGAACGAATATAGGTGATTTCTCTGTATTGAATAGATGTGATATAATTAAAAAAAGATATTTCAAGGAGGAATTAGGTGGAGTTTTCAAATAGCTTTAAAGGTTATAATGATTATGAATTATATTATTCAGAGTGGTTGGTAAAAAAACCTGCCTATACAGTAATTCTTTTTCACGGTATGGCAGAATATGCAGGTAGATATGAGCAATTTGCTCAGTTTTTAAATAAAAATGATTGTGATGTTTACGCTTTAGACTTTCGAGGACATGGTAAAAATATTCGATTTAATGTAAAAGGTCATTTTGCAGATGAAGATGGATGGCAAGTTGTAGTTGAGGATATGCAGTTATTTATTGAACATGTAAAGAAATCTTGCCAATCGAATTCTATTGTATTACTAGGTCATAGCATGGGATCCTTATTTTTACGGTCTTATTTAATAAAATACAATAAAAAAAATGCTAAAAAAGCCCTCCTTTTAGGAACTCCTTATGCTCCTGCTAATGGGGTATTAAAAATTGGAAAGTTATTCACATCGATGCTTGCGGCTAATGACCCCAAAAAACCATCTCCTTTTTTGGATAAAGTAGTATTTGGAAACTTTGCTAAAAAAATGCAAGATCCAGAAACGGCTTTTGATTGGCTAACAAGAAATAAAGAAGTAGTTCGATACTACATAAAAGATCCTTTATGTGGTTTTGTTTGCTCAATTTCCTTCTATAGAGATTTGTTTACAGGTCTAGAATATTGTAATGAGCCAAGTAATTTGAAAAAGATTCAAAAAGATACAAAGGTCCTTATTCTATCAGGTAGTGATGATCCCGTTGGTCATTTTGGTAAGGGGCCAACAGAATTATATGAACAATTGTCAAAGGTCTTACAGGAGGATTATGTAAAATTAAAAATTTATGAAGGATATCGCCACGAAATCCTAAATGAAATAGATTCTAGTCGAGTATTCAATGATATATTCGCTTTTATAAAAGAGTAAAGAGGATATTCTGAATAATTAAGCAAGAAGACCTAAAAAGAATACCCTAATGCTAGAGACTAATGGCTAATGGCTAGTGACTAGCGATTAAAGTCGTGGGAGGAAATATGTTTTTATATTTTGTGTTTTTTATTTTGTTTCTATTTGTAATTTTGTATTTGTTAGCAATCAAGCCTGAAAAAAGTGGGCGAGTAGATTTTAAACCTTTTGAAGGTTATTATTACGCCCATAGGGGTTTACATAAAAGGAAGGTCCATCCGCCGGAAAATTCTATTCTGGCTTTTCGCCAGGCAGTAGAGAAAAACTATGGAATCGAATTAGATGTACAATTGTCTAAAGATAATATACCTGTGGTTTTTCATGATTATTCTTTGAAAAGAATGTGCGGTGTAGACAAAAAGGTCAATGAACTTACATATAGTGAACTTAAAGCATTGAGATTATATCGTTCTAATCAAAAAATACCCCTTTTTGAAGATGTGCTCCGTATAGTAGAAGGAAAAGTTCCGATAATTGTCGAATTAAAGGTGGAAGATAAAGATACTACTCTCTGCGATGTTATTGTGCCAATACTAGATCGATACGAAGGGGATTTTTGTATAGAGTCCTTTAATCCATTAGTACTTTTGTGGTTTAAAGAACACCGTCCTAAAGTGATTAGAGGGCAGCTTGCTTCTAATTTTTTAAAAGAGGAACAGTATAGGGGTAAACTACTATACTTTGCTCTAGAAAACCTACTCCTAAATTTTTTGACAAAACCACATTTTATCGCTTTTAATTACAAGTATGTTAAAATGTTTTCATTTTCTTTATGCAAAAAGCTTTATAAAGTACCAACATTTGCATGGACTATACAATCGAAAGAAGCTCTAGAAGAAGCACGAAAAGATTTTGATTACTTTATATTTGAACGTTTTGAGCCAGGTGAGAAAGTGTCTTCGGCACTTTAAGGTTGGACTGAAAAAACAAAGGTGGAAAGCGGAAAGTTGAAAGTGGAAGAAGAACCTAATTCGTTTAAAGACGAGTTCCATTGGGCTTGTTGTGGTTACATTTCTAACAGAAAAGTAGACGATTAAGAGTAAAAGTTAAAAAATAAAGTGAAATTTTTTAGTAGAAAGGGGATGACATCTTGTCATCCCTTCTTTTAATCAAACTTTTAATTCGACTTTGTGTTGAGTCATTAATTCTGTTACTCTGTTCATGTAGGCAGTTTGTTGTTTTTGCCCTAATACAATTTGTTCGATTTCTTTTTTTGCTTCATCTAGAGATTTTGTTCCTGCTGGTTTTGAATCGGTCACTTTAATAATATGATAGCCAAATTGTGTTTTTACAGATTCGCTTATTTTGTTTAATTCCAATGTAAAGGCAGCATCTTCAAATTCTTTTACCATTTGACCTTTTGTAAAGAAGCCTAAATCTCCACCTCTTTCTTTTGAAGGACAAGTAGAGTATTTTGTAGCAGCTTCCTCAAAAGAAAGTCCAGCTTCTAATTCCTTTATAATATCTGCAGCTTCTTCTTCCGTTTTCACAAGGATATGGCTAGCTTTCACGCGCTGAGGACTAGAGAATTGATCTTTATTTTCTTCATAGTATGCAGCAATCTCTTCTGAAGAAACAGGTATATTGTTAAGGAGCTCACTTAATGCAAATTGCTTAAGAAGATTATCGTGTAATCTATCTGCTTCTATCTTAAATCTTTTATCTTTATCTAGACCTTGTTTAATGGCATCTAGATAAAATAATTCTTGATTAATAAGTTCTGCAATTAATTGTTTTTGACCTGCTTCTGATTGAAACTGTGGTAATATTTGTGGGTCCATACTGTTCATAAGAAAGCTAAGGTCTCTTTGAGTGACTTCTCTACTTCCTACAGTAGCTAATACTTTGTTTTCCATTTCATTTCTCCTTTGTTTTCAATATCATGAGGAATTAGTAAATTGATTTCCCGTAGTCTCATACTTAATTCATGATATCAGAAATTTAGGCTACTGTCTATAAAAAGAGCGCCGTTAGGCGCTCTAGTCATCAGCAATCAGCCACCAGTCATCAGTATATTGCATTCCTTTTGGGTCATTTAGCTATGACATGTAGCACTTGTGTATAAATTTACCTATTGCTTTATATAGATACAAAGTAGGACTTTTCATTAAAAAGAGTCCTAACTAGTTGTGCATTTTTCTGATGCCTGACTTGTTAACGATTTTAGCTACATCTTCCCATTTATTTAAAGAATAGATGTGTAAGCCATCGATACCAGCGTTCATGTATTTGTAGATTTGTTTGACGGTGTATTCAATTCCTGCTTTTTTAAAGTCTTCTGGATTTTCGCCGTATCTTCCAATGACTTCTGCTAAATCTCTTGGAATGCCGCTACCATTTGAAACTGCCATACGAATAGTTGGATCTTTTGCAAGTACTGGCATAACACCCACATCTATAGGTAATGTAATACCAGATTCAATCAATCTATCACGCCACCATTGAAACTGGTCTACATCGTGGCATAACTGAGTCATAATATAATCTCCACCACAATCTTGTTTTACTCTCAGGTGAGAAATATCTTCGTCAAAACTATGGCATTCAACGTGTTTTTCAGGATCCCCAGCAATAGCAATTGTAAATTGTGGAAAATGAACTTTAATAAATTCCACTAATTCATTTGCATAATTAAAATCTCCTCTTGTACCTTCCCAGCCCTTAGGATAATCGCCACGAAGAGCTAAAATATGATCTACGCCTATATCTAAATAGTTTTGCAATTCTCTTTTTATCTTCTCTTTAGAGTTGCCGATACAAGTAAAGTGAGTTACAGGAATGGTTTTGCCACTATCCTTAATTGCTTTACATATTTCCACATTTCTCCCTGCATTTGTTCCACCTGCTCCATATGTGCAGGAAACGAAATCAGGTTTAAATTTATATAGATGATCTAATGTGTCAAGCAATGGTTCTACAGGTTTATCCTGTTTTGGTGGAAAGACTTCAAAGGAGAAAGACATTCTTTCTTTCATGATTTGTGCTACGTTCAATAAATAACCTCCTTTAGTTAACGATATAAAACAGGTGGTAAGGGTTTTAGCATTCTACTTTCAGCTAAAACAAAAAAGCAACCATACTTCTATAAGTATAATTGCCTTTTGATTATAATTTATTCTAATAACTGAATGCCTGACTACAACTTGCGTATGACTCCAGTGACTTTTCCAAGAATAGCCACTTCTTCTCGATAAATTGGCTCCATGGCTGAATTTTCAGGTTGAAGTCTAATCTTGTTCTTTTCTTTGTAAAAACGTTTTACAGTAGCTTCGTCATCATCTACTAGTGCTACTATAATGTCTCCATTTATTGCAGTGTTTTGTTTTTCAACAACTACATAATCGCCATCTAAAATACCTGCTTCAATCATACTTGTTCCTTTTATATGAAGCATAAAGCACTCTTTATTATTGACGAAACTGACAGGCAAGGGAAAGGTATCTTCTATATTTTCTACAGCTAATATAGGTTGCCCCGCTGTTACTTGGCCCACAATAGGAATCTCTATTAATTCTTTAATTTTGCTATATCTTTCATCTCGGTTTATGATTTCAATAGCTCTTGGCTTCGTAGGATCTCTTTTAATGTATCCTTTTTCTTCTAGTTTCGATAGATGACCATGAACTGTAGAAGTTGATTTTAGATTTACACCTGTACAGATCTCACGGACAGAAGGTGGATATCCTCTATTATATAGTTCTTGCTTGATGTAGTTATAGATTTCTTGTTGTTTTTTACTTAGTTCAGTAGGCAAATAACACACCTCCACATTTTTTCTCATTATAACATAAAAAAAAGCTGAGTACAAACAAATGTTCGAAAAACGGTTGACAGAGAACGTTTGTTCTTGTACAATAAAACAAAGAACAAGTGTTCGACATGTAGGAGGTTATTTAAATGAATTTCAATGGTAAAATAATTCGCATAGTCAATAAAAGAAGATTTACATTGGCGTTGTTTTTGCTCTTTGTATCATTTTTATGTGCGTTTATGCTTATGTTTAACGCAGTTTCTGGAGAGGAAAAAATCATATATAAGGACTATGTTGTAGTAAAGGGAGATACTGTTTGGAAGATTGCAGATATCAATACAGGTAACGATAGGGATGTTAGAGAAATAGTCTATGAGATTGTAAAGGTAAATAATATTAAGAATCAAACCATATATCCTGGGCAAACAATTCAAGTTCCAACTCAAGAATAAAGAGTTTATATATCTAATATTAATTTAGAAAATTCAAACTCATATATAGTGGCATAATTAAAAACAAGGTGGCTCCACCTTGTTTTCTTATGTAATAGGATAGTCCTACTATTGACATTGGCTCCTGCTCAGTCATCCTGAGCATAAACGAAGGATCTTGACCCAAACGGAATACCCTAATGCTAGTGACTAAAGACTAATGCGCCACAGGCGCTTTCTTGCATACACTAATGAAGTTCAAATTTCTGATTTGCCCCTCTTAACCATAGCGTACTGATGACTTTTATTTTGTTCTCTTTAGCTTCACTATTTTCCAATTGTATATTTTTCCATCGTCTTTATTTACAATATAAATTCCTATACAGACAAAGAAAAGGGCAAGGATATTTTTTGTATTTAAAAAACGTTCACCTAAGAATAGGGAAGAAAGTATTGCGCCAAATATTGGAATTAAAAAATTATAAAAGGAAATTTCTCCAACTTTATTGTATTTTAGTAGATAAGTCCATAATGAAAATGCTGCTGCAGATAAAAAACCCATGTATATTAATAAGCTTGTTGATTTTAGGGTAAAACCTGTAAGGCTGCCACCTGTTAGATACCCAAGAACTACTAAAAGGATTCCGCCAAAAAGCAGTTGAAATCCTGTAAGGATAAGGATATCTATTGAACGACTCAAGAATTTACTGTAAATATTCGCTGAAGAGCTGATTAAAGCGGCTATTATAATAAAACCATCTCCAAAGAAGTTAAACGCAAAGCGAAAGTCACTTGAAAAGTTTACAATAACAATTCCTATAAAACCTAAAAAGCAGCCGAGAGTTTTTCTCATGTTCAAGTAATCATCTTTGTAGATAAAATGGGCGAGGATTACAGAATAGAAGGTACCTGTTCCATTTAATATAGCACCATTTACTCCAGTAGTATGGCTTAGACCAATATAAAAGAAAATATATTGTGCTGTTGTCAAGAAAAGACCTAGAATCAAAATTTTTGAAAAATCAGTTTTATATGGAAGTTTTAATGCCTTTTCTTTTATAGTAGAGATCAATAATACCATAATCCCAGAAAGGGAGAAACGATACCCAGCAAAGATTAGTTTTGTAGGAATATCGTTAGAGGAAATATGGAATATTTCGTATCCGATTTTGATAGAAGGATAGGCGCTGCCCCAGAAGAAAGCGCAAAGTGCGGCAATTAAGACGATATTTCGTCTTGTTGTAAAAAATGTTTCTGTGTTCATAATACGACCTCTTGTTTTATGTATTTGCTCATATATAGGAAGGAAGAAGTATTTTTCGTACAATCCATGATGGCATAAGGAGATTATACAACAAGTGAAACATTAAGTGTAGAGTTATAAATGTAAAGTTTAAGTTTAAAGTGTAGAATTTATTGATTTTAGTATATTACTATTTTGTAAAAAAGTATCATAGAGTGTCGATTGATGATTGTATTCTCTCAAATACCTTGTAATAATCTTCTATTTTAAATGGTCCGGCTAGTAGTTCTCTTCCTATGTACAAGGTGCCATCAGGCCTTGATTTTACGGACCATTTTACTAGCATGATTTCACTTTTTAGTATTTCAATAGCAGTTATGCATCTAGGGTGAACACAACTTCCATCGTTTATGTAAGGAAGCTGACCAACTTCAGGTAGCATTGACCTGTGCGTATGCCCTGTTATTAACATACATTTATTTTCTTCAACCCATTTGGTCAAAGAACGCTCAACATTTTCTTTTTTAGTATAGTTTTTTGCCGTACTCGTAGGGTCGTTAAAACCTAAATTGTCAATAGGTCTCCATAAATAGCGCACCAAAAAACGAGATAATTTCCATAGGGCACTGCTCATAATATCTACTTGATGACCATGAGTTAAGAAAATTTCATAGTTTTTGTCACAATGCTTTAAGATCAGCCCTTCATGTAATTCTATATCTTTAAAAAGTTTAATGATTTTTTTATCCCTTTCTCTAAGGAAGTAGTACATATTTTTAGCTATATAATCTCTTTTGTTTTTTACCATATCATGATTACCATAGATAAAATACAGTCTTCCATCTTCATAGTATTTAGACATTAACCAAAATACATCGCTATGTATTCGTATAATATCCTTTAAGCTTCTAAATTTCCATAACTCATCTCCATCGCCGTTTTCAATATAAGTAAATTCATGTTCATAATAGTAGAATAAAGCCGAAAAAAATAAGTTTTGATTTCTATGAAAATCATCAGCCCAGCTACCATCGCCTCTATGAACATCACTCATAAT
The DNA here is from genome assembly GCF_003317055.1 of Alkalibaculum bacchi. NCBI lineage: Bacteria > Bacillati > Bacillota > Clostridia > Eubacteriales > Eubacteriaceae > Alkalibaculum > Alkalibaculum bacchi. The sequence goes on along the minus strand of NZ_QNRX01000005.1, from coordinate 51,174 downwards.
GACAAATCTTGAATTATCATCAAAATCTACTTTTTTTGAGGTATGATAAACTTTTGATACCTCCTTTAATCCATACATCTTTATCCCATCCTATCCTGTTGATTTATATAAAATATATTCAATAAAAACTCATTCAGAACAGGGGAGAAAAGGAATTGCTCTACAGCATATATAGAAAAAAGGAATATCAATTATGTGAATAAATAACTCCTATATTGATGATATAAATAAGGTATAATAGTGTAATGAATAAATATTTTGGAGGTAATATGAAGAAAAAACTATTAGGGATTCTGCTCATTTTCATGACTTTATTCGTTGCTATTGGATGCAGCCTTGATATGGTAATAGAGAATCAAGAAAATAATGTGGAAGATGTTCAAAATGAGCAAGAAGTGGCTGAAGTAGAAGATTCAATTGAAGAAAATCAAGCTTATTACACTGTTGATGATGTAGCCTTATACATAAACACTTATGGCAAATTACCAACTAATTATCTTACGAAATCACAGGCTTCAAAACTCGGGTGGAAGAGTTCTGAAGGTAATCTGTGGGAGGTAACAGAGATGGGCGTAATAGGTGGAGATGTTTTTGGTAATTACGAGGGAATACTACCTGATGAAGAAGGGCGAAAATGGTTTGAGTGTGATGTAAACTATAATGGTGGTTATAGGGGTGCAGAGAGAATTGTTTATTCTAATGATGGGCTAATATATTATACGAGTGACCATTATGAAAGCTTTACTCAATTATATTAAAATGTGTAGGGAGATAATATGAAGACAATCCTATTAGATGGGAAAAAAATGAATACGAAAGAAGAAGCTCATGAGTATATATCAAAGACTCTTGCTTTTCCAGACTATTATGGTAAAAATTTAGATGCTCTATGGGATATGCTGAGCACTTATGATGAGCCAATTCACATTGTTTTTAAGAATACACAAACTCTTAAAAGCAATCCTGATGAGTATGGCAACAAAATATTAAAAGTATTTCTAGATGCAAAAGAAAATAATGATAATATATCTATTGAAATGGAAGATTGAGTATAAAAAGAGTTTATAATGAAATTAAAGGAGTACAGATTATTGGATTATAAAATAGGTATGAGAACCTATAAAACTTCTCTTGCTGTTTTTATCTGTATAATAGTATATCAAATAGCTCATTGGGAAAATCCTTTCTTTGCAGTTATTGGAGCCATACTGTCCATGGAGACATCTATTATCAGCTCTTTTAAAGTAGGTAGAGATCGGTTAATGGGAACTGCTCTAGGGGCTATAGTAGGTTTAGGCTTTACATTAATTAGCCCTAGAGATGCACTCTTAAGTGCTTTAGGAATGATTATCATCATTACAATCTGCAATATATTTCATTGGAATAAGTCCATATCTATTGCTGGAGTTGTATTTATTTCTATCATGTTTAATATAGGCGGATTACAAGCTATACAGTACAGTATAAATCGTATTTTGGATACCTCTATAGGTATTCTTATTGGATTGGCAATAAACTTCTTAATTGCACCTTATAATTTTGAAAACAGCATTCAGAGACAATTAAGTTCTCTTAATAAAGAATTTAATATGCTCATTGAAGGGTATATCTGTACTTATGTAAAAGAGAATTCATGTCCGAAAGACTGTTGTAAATTAATAAATCGTTGTATAGGGACTATAAGTGATGGCCTTAATCAATTAAAAGGTGAATTAAAAGAGTATTTGAATGAAATCAAGGTTCAACAGGCCAATCAGCAAAGAGTACAGGATATTATTGTTACTCTGGAAATAATACAGGAGACTTATTCTCATTTCAAGGTAATAGCTCCTATTGTATGTGAGAGAAAAGTAAATGAATTAAATTTTAAGAAATTAGAGTCCCTTGGCTTTGTCGTTCATAGATACTACTGTAACGAAAACCTAAATTCCTTAGATATGATCTACAATTACCATTTAGGAATCATCTTAGAAAATATAGAGTTGTTAGATAATTAAAAGAAGAAAGAATGTTTCATAGATCCTTTCTTCTTTTATATTACAACAATCCTTATAATTAATAATAAATATCATAACAAATCTTATCATAAATGATATTTAATATAATAATTCCTTATTTTTAATTTAAACAACACTAAATCCTAAATAATTACCATACTTTTCTAATTAAGATAATATAATTATGATACATATATCATTTGAATTTAGACATAATAAGTTTATAAAGTAGTGCAGAGAACTTTAAAATAATGATTTTTATAGGAAGCGAATATTGAAAATCGAAAGGTATAGGGGTTGATTTAAGATGAAATACTTAAAGTACCACGAACCAGAGATTGTAAATATTTTAGGCATTCCGACAACTATGGGCTTTAAACTTTGGCCGAAGTTTATACGGGGTGTTAGGTAGTATATAAAAATCTATTAGGGGAGCTTTTTTGAGGTAAACTATAATAGAATGCCATTAGGCGCTAGTTGGTAATATCTCATACACTACTTTATAGCAGGGAGTAATATCCCTGCTTTTATTTTGATTATTCACGTAAACTTATAAATTCATTGACGTAGAAGTTTCTTGATTCTTTCTGTTTTGATTTAACAATTTCTTCAATTTCCTCATAGTCGTTTATAAGTAAATCAACCACATTTCCATCAATTTTCTTGTTTTTTACTTCTTCTAGCAGAATCTTTATTACTTGATGTTTATTCATACCTAATCTATAGGGGCGATCCTCAGTAATAGCTGTGAAGATATCTGCAATGGTCATGATTCTAGCACCAAGTCCAATCTCATGTTGCTTGCAGCAAAAGGGGTATCCGCTCCCGTCTAGTTTTTCATGATGATAAGCTGCTGTTTGTGCAATTTGCTCTAATCCACCTATCATGCGTATCGTATGATACGTAAAATAGGTATGACTTTTCATAATAGCGTATTCATTAGAGGTCAGTTTGCCTTCTTTTTCTATGATGGAATTAGGTATGATTAATTTACCAATATCATGTAAATAACCTGCAATAGTTATTTGGTCAATTTCAAGATCAGTCAAGCCAAACTTCTCTGATAGTACCTTAGCACATTGTGCTACTCCAGTAGTATGGGTAGCCGTAAAAGGTGATTTAAAGTCGATAGCGCTTTTATACATTTCTGAGATGTGCATAATATCTTCCATATCGATAAATTGATTTCGGTAAGGACCATTTTGTTGTAAAAACGTAAATAATTTATTCGATACCAAATCCAACCAAAATTCCTCACGTTCACTTGTCTCAAGGAAGGATTTTATAATACTAGGATGAATAATATATTGCTCTATTTTTTTTATATGATTTCTAATGTCCTTGTATTGAAGAAGGATGTGTTGGGAACGATCTACGAGTCTCTCTACATAATCTGCAAGATTAACTACTTGAGCTGAAAATACATCAATATGATCTATAGAGTTTTCCATATCTTTATAATTAGTATGGTGATAACGAACAGCTTTAGAGATGTTTTTAAACCAAGGGGTTTGATTTAACAATAATTCGCCTCGGTAAGCATGAACTTGTAATGCTTCATTATGTGTGGGCATTTCTTTGAAATTATGTAATTCTGTTTTTTCTTCAACGGATATTGCCCCTACATCGTGTAGTAAAGCAGCTGCAAAAATGTTCTCAATTGTCTTTTGGCTGGCTCCTGAATAATTAGCAATTTCTACAGCTATAAATGCAGTGCGAAATTGATGATGGGATATTTTAGGGTTTGCAATATCCGTAATATCAGAAAGTGATAATAGAAGATTTCCTAGGTTTACTGAAACATGTCTTTGCATATACTCCTCCTAAATATTGATATATTTATATTACCATATCTCTTTCATTGTGGAAAATAATACTATTAAATTGTGCTTATTTTACTTTGATATCTGAAGATATTATTTAAAGATTTTGAATTAAAAAGCTAAGAGAAAGATGTTTCGATAAATTATAGATCCAATTACGATTATATAAAATGTAACGAAATTACCTAAATCACCATAATGTGTAATAGATGCATTATCATTTAGGAGGTGACGTATGGGTATTGATTTATTAACAATACACTGGATCTATCTTATTTTCATTCTACTGATTATTGTCTTTATGATTTGCAAGAAAGATACGAGTCTTATCTGCATTCTAGGGATATTTGTTCTTGGTGTCGTTGGAACTTCAGATTTTTCTGTTGCTGTTATGGGTGTATTTAATTCTTTTGTTTTTGCCACAGAAGAGCTTATGGGTACCATCTTAATTATATCCGTAATTACTGGTATGAGTAATATACTCTTAATATCAGGTATCAATGAGACGATGATTTATCCTTTTACAAAAATAATTCGAACCCCTTCTCTTGCTTATTGGATCATTGGGATATTAATGATGATTTTATCTTGGTTTTTCTGGCCTTCACCTGCAGTTGCTTTAATGGGGGCAGTACTGTTACCAATTGCATTAAAAGTAGGATTGCCAAGAATTGGTGTGGCAATGGCAATGAATTTATTTGGCCATGGTATTGCCTTAGCCAGTGACTTAATTATTCAAGGAGCGCCAAAAATTACCGCAGATGCAGCAGGTATTCCTGTCAGTGATGTTGTTTCTGCAAGTATTCCTCTAAATATTGTCATGGGTGTGGTCACTACAATTACTGCTTTTTACTTCTTAAGAAAGGATATGAAAAATGGTACTTTGTTTGAGGAAGAACGAGCAGTAGAAGATATTGAAGATAAAGATTGCATAGAGAAAAATAAGTATAAATTTTCAAAAGGTACTAGAATATTCTTTGCAATCGTAATCCCACTATTTTTTGCTGCAGATATTGTAATCATGTACATAAAAAAATTACAAGGTGGAGATGCTACAGCATTAATTGGTGGTACTGCTTGTTTTGTTTTAGTAATGATTTCTGTTTTGACTTATAGAGAAAAAGGTCTTGAAAAAATCACTTCACATCTAATAGAAGGATTTCAATTTGGCTTTAAAATATTTGGTGCAGTAATCCCTATAGCAGCTTTCTTTTATCTAGGAGATGCTGCATTTGGTCAAATCTTTGGGGAAGTACTACCAGCAAATTCTCAAGGGATTGTAAATGATATAGGAATTGCCTTAGCAAAAGCGGTTCCAATTAATCAAGGAGTTGCAGCTATAACTTTAACAACTGTTGGTGCTATAACTGGTTTAGATGGTTCTGGATTTTCAGGAATATCTCTTGCAGGATCTATTGCAAAATTATTCTCAATGGCATTAGGCTCTGGTATTGCAACTTTAACCGCGCTTGGTCAAATAGCAGCTATATGGGTTGGTGGGGGAACTATCGTTCCTTGGGCAGTTATCCCAGTAGCAGCTATATGTGGTATCGATGCATTTGAACTTGCCAGACGAAATATGAAGCCAGTACTAATAGGTTTAATTGTGACAACGATTGTGGGAATGTTCTTAATATAGAAAAAATCACGAGTAGCTAGCATTAGGGTATTCTTTTAAGGTTAAAATCCTTTACTAGAGCTGTAGGATGGCTAGGGTAGGATTGAGAATCAAAAGTAGGACTTTCGTATCAAACAAAAAAGCTCTTAAAAGAGAGCTTTTTTGCTACTTACTGCAAAACGTAGACAATAAAAGAATAGTTTAACTACTGTTTAACCATAGTTCATCTATTGTTACTCTACGCTATTTGATGTATTATAAAGAAGTAAAACATTAAATATTATGTAGAAAGAATCCATATAAAGGAGACCATATGAATATTCAAGAAATCGTAAAGGTTTTTGAAAATAAGAAGAGTAAGCCTTTTGATATAGAAAATTATTTTTCCGTTCTCGTTCCTATTATTCAAGTAAAGGGTGAACTCCACCTGCTCTTTCAAGTTCGATCTAATCGCATTCGAAGGCAACCAGGAGAAATTTCCTTTCCTGGAGGAAAAATCGAAAGAGATGAAACGCCTAAAGAAGCGTGTATACGTGAAACTTATGAAGAAATGGGGATTTGTGAAGAACAAATTGAGATTATCGGACAGCTTGATCACTTATTGAATCACACAAACGATATGATTTATCCTTTTGTAGGGATACTTGATAAAGTCTGCGTAGAAAATATTGATTTTAGCAAAGACGAAGTAGAAGAAATTTTTACTGTACCATTGCAGTACTTTATGGATCATAAGCCAGAAGTTTATGATATGTCTTATAAAGTAGCAGAGGATAATTCTTTTCCATTTCATAAAATAAAAAATGGTCCAGTGTACCAAAACAGAATTATGACCTATCCTGTTTACTTTTATGAATACGAAAAGTATATTATATGGGGACTAACTGCTAAAATAACGAGAAATTTTATAAGAGAATTAATTAAAAGCAATAGCTTAAAATAATAGTACATAATTAAGTTCTATTTTGATGTATAAGTTTTAGGAAAGATATGTGAATATATAAACAAATTAATTGTTATTATCATTTATATATGCTATACTCAAATTACAATATTGGTGAGTGATTTAGATAGAGTTTATTCTCATTCTAGTTACAAACCTTATAAAAACTGTATAAAAACTGCGTACTGACTACATGAGGGTTCGTCCCAAATGAGAAGGCGAGAGATGAATTGTATATCTGGGGGTATCCCCTGCTTTTTTCGTGTTCTCAACCCTGTACGCATGCGTACAGGGTTTCTTCTCGTGTAATGGGAAAGTCCTACTTAGATTTAGCTATTATTTTAGTCATCATTAATAACCAAAAATGTTTTACTTAGAACTCAAACCAGATACGCTATTTATTATTACTTTAATAAATAATTGAAAGGAAGGAATACTATGGAATCTCGTATTGCACTTATTGGTATTATTGTAGAAGAAAAAGATTCTGTTGAAAGATTAAACACAGTTCTTCACGAATATGGAGAATATGTGGTTGGAAGGATGGGAATCCCTTATCATAAGCGTCAGGTTTCCGTTATTAGCATTGTTATTGATGCACCAAGTGATGTCATTAGTGCCCTTTCAGGGAAATTAGGTATGATACCCCATGTTAGCGTTAAGACTGTTTATTCAAAATTGTCACATTAACCTTAGGAGGAAATATGTTTGAGTTAATTGATCAACTTGAAAAGAATCAGATACTATCTAAAGAGGAGCTATCTCATCTATTAAATCATTACGATTCAGAGATGAGCCAATACTTATTTGCAAAAGCCAGAGCTGTATCCCAAAAATACTATGGGAATACCGTTTTTCGGCGTGGCTTAATTGAATTTACAAATTACTGCAAAAACGATTGTTATTATTGCGGCATCAGAGCAAGCAATAGGCAAGCTGTTCGTTACCGATTGAGTAAAGAAGAAATTCTAAGTTGTTGTGATACTGGATATAATCTTGGATTTCGCACTTTTGTCCTTCAAGGCGGAGAGGATTTACATTACTCCGATGAGGAAATTTGTTCGATTATCTTATCTATAAAGGAGAAATTCCCTGAGTGTGCAGTAACCTTATCAATAGGCGAAAAATCCTATGAGTCTTATAAAAAGTATTTTGAAAGTGGTGCGGACAGGTATTTGCTTAGACACGAAACTTCTAATCCAGACCATTACAACAAATTACATCCTACAAACTTAACCATTTCAAAGAGGAAAAAATGTTTAGAAGACTTAAAGAATATTGGTTATCAAGTAGGAACGGGATTTATGGTAGGTTCGCCTTATCAAAGAACAGAAGATATCGTAGAGGATTTACTCTTTATCAAAGAGTTTTCACCAGCAATGATTGGCGTCGGACCTTTTATTCCTCATCACCAAACGCCGTTTGCCAAAGAGATGGCTGGTACTTTAGAACTTACCCTTTTTGTTATTGGACTGCTTAGATTGATGAATCCTAATGCCTTAATACCAGCTACCACAGCATTAGGCACTATAGACCCTAATGGTCGAGAACTAGGAATATTATCTGGAGCAAATGTAGTTATGCCAAATTTATCTCCAGTGACCGTAAGAAAAAATTACGAACTATATGATAATAAAATATGCACAGGAGACGAAGCAGCAGAATGCAAGGTTTGTCTAGACAGTCGAATGAATCGTATTGGTTATGAAATTGTAGTAGACAGAGGAGATTTTGTTGAAATTTAGAGGAGGTATTACCCATTATGTATAATGTAAAATCAAAAAAGGCTACAGAGTTTATTGATGACGGAGAAATTCAAAGCACCATCGCTTATGCTCGAGAAAACAAAAGCAATAAAGAGCTCATTGGAAGCATAATAGACAAGGCAAAGGAATGTAAGGGCCTTAGTCATCGAGAAGCAGCTGTACTTTTAGAGTGTGATTTAGAAGAAGAAAATCAAGAGATAATGTTGCTAGCAAAAGAAATTAAGCAAAAAATATACGGAAATCGAATCGTTATGTTTGCTCCTCTATACCTTTCAAATTACTGTGTTAACGGCTGTGTATACTGCCCTTATCATCAAGAGAATAAGAGCATCGCTCGAAAGAAACTCTCGCAAGAAGATATTGCAAAAGAAGTTGTGGCTTTGCAAGATATGGGTCATAAAAGATTAGCACTAGAAGCAGGAGAAGACCCAGTTAACAATCCAATAGAGTATATACTAGAAAGCATAAAGACCATATATAGCATTAAACATAAAAATGGGGATATCCGCCGAGTTAATGTAAATATTGCAGCTACTACTGTAGAAAACTACCGAAAATTAAAAGACGCAGGTATTGGAACTTATATCTTATTTCAGGAGACTTATAATAAAAAATCTTACGAAGAATTACATCCAGTAGGACCAAAACATGATTACGCATATCATACAGAGGCAATGGACCGAGCTATGGAGGGCGGCATTGATGATGTAGGATTAGGAGTATTGTTTGGACTTGAAACTTACCGCTATGATTTTATTGGCTTATTAATGCACGCAGAGCATTTAGAATCTGCTATGGGAGTAGGACCTCATACGATTAGTGTTCCACGAATTTGCCCAGCAGATGATATTAAAAAAGAAGATTTTACAAATGCTATTTCAGATGATATCTTTTCAAAAATCGTAGCGGTAATTCGAATTGCCGTTCCATATACGGGCATGATTATCTCTACTAGAGAGTCTCAAAAATCACGTGAAAGAGTTTTAGAACTGGGTATCACTCAAATCAGTGGAGGATCTAGCACAAGTGTTGGAGGGTATGTAGAAAAAGAGCCTGAAGATGAAAATTCTGCTCAATTTGATTTAAGCGATACAAGATCTTTGGATGAAATCGTAAATTGGCTTGTTACTTTAGGTTATGTACCTTCTTTCTGTACAGCATGTTATAGAGAGGGTCGTACTGGGGACAGATTTATGAGCTTAGTAAAATCAGGTCAAATAGCAAATTGCTGCCAACCGAATTCTCTTATTACATTAAAAGAGTACTTAGAAGATTATGCTTCTAAGGATACGAAGGAAAAAGGCGAGGCTATTATAGCTAAAGAGTTTAAACATATAGAGAAGGAAACAGTACGAGATATTGCATGGAATTATTTAAAAGAAATTGAAGATGGAAAACGAGATTTTAGATTTTAGTAGGAGGATAAAAGAATGGGACTTATGGATACGCCTAGAGCCAATCAATTGCACATAGGAATAATGGGAAAAAGAAATAGTGGAAAGTCTACTTTATTAAACGCTTTGACAAATCAAGAAGTTGCACTGGTGTCAAATATTGCAGGCACTACTACAGATCCTGTGTATAAATCCATGGAAATCCACCCAATAGGTCCCTGTGTATTTATCGATACGGCAGGATTTGATGATATTGGTCAATTAGGTTCTATGCGGGTGGAAAAAACCAAACAAGCTATGGAAAAAATGGATATTGCCCTTATGCTCTTTAACAATGTAAACATGGATGAAGAAATAAGATGGATTCAAGAATTAAGAAAGAAAAAAATATCTGTTATTCCTATTATCAATAAATCTGATGTTTTAGATGATCTAGATGAATTGTCTTCCCTGGTAAAATCAGAGTGTAAACATTCGCCTATTGTGGTCAGTGCCAAAGAAAAAAGAGGCATAAAAGAATTAAAAGAAGAAATCTTGCGTCAGTTGCCAGAAAATTATGAAGTCCAGAGCATCACTGGAAGACTGGCAAAAGAAGGAGATGTGATACTATTAGTCATGCCTCAGGATATTCAAGCCCCAAAGGGACGACTTATTTTACCTCAAGTGCAGACTATAAGAGATCTTTTAGACAAAAAATGCCTTGTCTTAAATGCTACTGTAGACAATCTAGACCAAGCCTTAAGTAGCTTGGCTTCTCCACCAAATTTAATTATTACCGATTCGCAAGTCTTTCCTATTGTATACGAGAAAAAGCCAGAGTCTAGCAAATTGACTTCTTTTTCTGTGCTCTTTGCCAATTATAAAGGAGATTTAGATTACTTTATAAAGTGTGCAAGCGCTATTGACCGTTTAACTGAAAACTCAAAAGTCCTTATTGCAGAAGCTTGTACTCATTCTCCTCTAACAGAAGATATAGGGCGGGAAAAAATCCCCAAAATGCTTCGAAAGAAAGTAGGGGAGAACTTAAAAGTTGACATCGTTAGTGGTACAGATTTTCACGAAGATCTATCCTCTTATGATCTAATCATTCATTGTGGAGGGTGTATGTTTAACCGGAAATACGTCACTAGTCGTGTAGACAAAGCTAAAAACCAACAGGTCCCTATGAGCAATTACGGTGTGGTCTTAGCTTATTTATCTGGGATACTGGATAAAATTGATTTGTAATAAGGTGGTCAGCAAAACCCTTTCGCCTTTGGCGAGTATGTAAAAACCTATTAACTAGATAATATGTAATATATTATTTTGCATTTTGTTCTTATTATCCTTAGTCTGTAGGGGCGAACTTTGTTCGCCCTTGCTTTAATTGTAGCAGTATCAAATTAACGAAAAAAGCTAGAGAAAGCCTCGCCTATATGCGAGAGAATCCTTTTTCCGCATTCCGCATTCAGCTAAAAACTGAAAACGTTACAATATTGTTTTTAAACCTCAAGAAGAGTACGATAATGTTATATTAATATTTGAGGTGATATTCATTAACGCATTATTAGATTATCATACACATACAACACATTCTTGGGATGCAAAGAATACTGTGGGGGAGATGTGCCAAAGTGCCGTAGATAAGGGCATTACCGAAATTTGCTTTACTGAGCATTTTGCACTGAGAGAGGGAGACCCCTGCTGTGATTATATCGATTTTGAACAGTATTCAAGAGATATCGAATTCGCAAAAGATGTATTTCAAGGCAGGCTCATTGTCAAGAAGGGATTAGAAATTGGCGAGCCCCATTATAAAAGGGATGAGATCAACTCTCGAATTAAAGGCCAGGATCTAGATTTTATTATCGGATCTGTTCATTCTATAGATGGAGTAGATTTGAAAGATTATATCATCCATAGGGATCAAATATCAAGTTACAGAGGTTATTTTGAAGAGCTTTTAGAGACCGTCTCAGTTGGAGATTTAGATGTGATTGGACATTTTGATTTACTTAGAAGATATGCTTTCGATTCTAGCGGCAGATATCGACACGCAGATTTTCAAGAGCTCATCTACGAAATATTAAAGAAGGCCGTTTCGAGGAATATTGGACTTGAAGTCAATACATCAGGATTTCGCTCAAGCTCAACAGAAATTTTTCCGTCAAGAGCCATTTTAAAAGAATACAGAGACCTAAAGGGAGAAATCCTTACTGTTGGCTCAGATTCTCATTTGACGGATACTATAGGCTATAATATAGGCTCTGTATATTTAATGCTAAAGCAGATAGGATTTAAATCAGTATTCTCTTTTGAAAAAAGAAAACCAAAAGCTGTTGAATTGTAAGTATACAAGAAGAGCGCCTTCGGCGCATTAGTCGCTAGTCATTAGTCTTTAGTCATTAGCATTAGGGTATTCCTTTTAGGTCAAGATCCTTCGCTTGCGCTCAGGATGACTAGGAAGGAGCCAATGTTAAAAGTAGGACTTTCCTATTACATAAAAAGAGATCACCAATGGTGACCTTTTACGGAACGGTGAGGACGCCGTTCCCTACCAAAACTCGTCTTTATGAGAGTTTCCGCTTTCCGCTTTTCCCTTTCTGCTTTATTAATTTATCGAAAAGGAATATCCCTCTTTCATGAGTTCATTTTTTATTTCCATTACATGATCTCGATCTCTTGTTTCTAGGGAGATTCGTAGGAAGCAAGAGTTTATATCTACATTGGCATCGGTTCTATCGTGATTTACCGATACCACATTTCCACCTAAATCTGCAATGATTTTAGATACATCTCTTAATTGCCCTGGTTTGTCTATTAATTTGATATTTAATGTTACGAGTCGTCCAGCTTTTTGAAGTCCTCGATCAATCACTCGGGATAGGATGGTCACGTCGATATTACCTCCAGATATTAAACAAACTACTTTTTTACCTTCTATGGGAACTTTATTAAAGAGTGCAGCAGCGACAGAGACAGCTCCAGCCCCTTCTGCTACTAATTTTTGCTTTTCAATTAGAGTAAGTATTGCCGTTGAAATTTCATCATCTGTCACAGTGACGATTTCGTCTACGTACTTTTCACAAAGATTAAATGTAGTCTGTCCAGGTGTTTTTACAGCAATACCATCGGCAATGGTATTGACGGATTGAAGGGTTTGTATTTCGTGTTCTGCTCTGGAATTAATCATAGATGGGGCTCCAGCAGCTTGTACCCCATATATTTTTATATTGGGGTTTAGGGATTTGATGGCGAAAGAAACGCCACTAATAAGTCCCCCTCCTCCAATAGGGATGATTACTGCATCTGCATCAGGAATTTCTTCTAGTATTTCTAGCCCTATGGTTCCTTGACCTGCAATGACTAAATCATCTTCAAAAGGATGTATAAAAGTGGCTCCAGTTTCTTTTTGCATTTCTAATGCCCTACTATAAGCATCATCATAAGTTCCTTCTACAAGACAAACCTCCGCTCCAAAGTTCTTCGTGGCTTCTACCTTTGATATTGGGGCGCTATCTGGAATACAGATTAGAGATTTAATGCCACTTTTAGATGCGGCTAAGGCTACGCCTTGGGCGTGATTACCTGCAGAACAAGCCACCACGCCCATTGACTTTTCTTCTTGTGTGAGTTGTGAAATCTTATAGTATGCTCCCCTAATTTTGAAAGAACCTGTAATTTGCAAATTTTCTGTTTTAAGATATAGTTTACTATCTGGTCGTATATTAGAAGCCCTAATTAGATCTGTTGGCCTGACAATATTCTTTAATATATAGGAAGCGTGGTATATTTTATCTAATGTTAACATATTTATCTCCTCTTTCGTCGTAAAACATTAAATTGTCTTCATGTATTATACCCTAAGATCTTGTTTGAAACAATTGAATTGAAACCGAGATTTTTTCTAGTGTTATGAAAGCTATAAAATAATTTTGTATTCATATATGGTTGGATTTAATAAGTTTAAGAGTTTTTTTAAAAAAATAATATATAAATATACAAAATTTTATAGATTAGTAATGTTATACTATATATATATTCTTTTCATATCAAGACTCATTCATAAGGAGGAGTTCGAACTATGACAGATAAAAGCCAACAAGCAAAGCTATCAAAGAGAGCTCAGTTGCTAGATATCGTAGACAAAGAGCTCTTAATAAAAATCTTAAATGCTTTTACTAAAGCTACAGATTTAACAGCAAATATTGTAGATATACAAGGACGGTCCATTTTTTCAAGAGAAGATGCCCAAAAGAGCTGTAGATTTTGTCGCATCATATGGGAAAAGGAAAGAGAAAAAGGTCTTAAGCGCTGTAAAGGTGCCTACGAAAGAGCGGGGAAACAAGCAGCAATTTTTGGAGAACCCTATATATTTAGGTGCCCTGCTGGATTAATAGAATGGGCAGCTCCTATTATTATTAATGGACAACATTTAGGAACGATTATTTGTGGTCAAGTACTCATGTGGGAGCCAGAGGAATTCTTTTGGATTGAACTAAGACAGATGAATAAAGAGCTAACAGTTGATTTTTATGAGCTTATAGATGCAGCAAAGGAATTAAAAGTTCTCACCGTAGAAAAAGTTCAAGGTGCTGCAGATTTACTTTACGTTACGGCAAATAATATTATGAAATATGGATATGAAAATCAGAAACAAAAACAGGAGATGGCATTGCAGCAATCCTTATTAAATGAAGAAATACAAAATAGAAAGAGTTTAGAAGAAAAACTTAGCATACAAAGTATAAGTCTTAATTATTCTTTAGAGAAAGAGCGAGACTTAGTCAGCAAAATAAAACTAGGAGACTTTGAGGGAGCCAAGAACATATATCAAACACTTCTAGCCGATATCTTCCTTAAAGGCGCAGCTAAAATAAACAAGATCAAAGCACGAGTTCTGGAACTAGGAGTAATCCTTTCAAGAGCTTCTGTAGATGGAGGGGCGGACTTAAACGAAGCCTTGGATATTAGCTCTACTTTTTTAAAGGATGTAGGTTGTTATGAAACCAAAGAAGAAATCGATTTAGCAGCTATTAAAACCTTTGATTTATTTCTACAGGCTATAAAAAATAATTCTAATGCGAGCAATCGTTTAGCTATTCGAGGTATTAAAGATTATATACTAGAAAATTATCAAGAGAATCTCTCTTTAGAGGAAATTTGCGATGCCGTCTTTTTAAGTCCTAATTATGCAAGCAAAATCTTTAAAGATGATCAAGGAATGACCATTATGGAATACGTTACAAAGGTCAAATTGGAGGAAGCAAAAAGACTGCTACGTATCCCTGGGATTTCAGTAGAAGATATTGCAGAAAAGCTAGGTTACAGTGATCCTAGTTATTTTACAAAAGTTTTTCGTCGAAAAATAGGAATCACGCCTACTCAGTATAGAAAGCAAAGTTAGGAGGGCGAAACGGATTGGTAGAAGACATTATCAAAGAGATTCAAATGGGAGTAATCAATGGTAATGCTCAATTAGTAAAAGAAAAAGCAGAGTTTGCCTTACATCAAAGAATTAATCCAGAGAGGATTATTGAAAAGGGTTTAGTTGAGCCTATGAACGAAATTGGTAAGAGCTTTCGAACAGGGGAAAATTTTGTACCAGAAGTATTAAGAGCTTCACGTGCTATGCACGCAGGCTTATATATCTTAAGAACAGTCCTGTGTCGCGAACACCGTTATTCCAGGGGCGTCATTGTAATAGGTACCGTAGCAGGAGATCTTCATGATATCGGTAAAAATTTGGTGGCAATGCTTTTAGAAAGTGCAGGTTATACTGTAATAGATTTAGGGATTGATGTTCCTGTAGAGGGTTTTATTGACGCTATTTATAAATATGAGCCAGATATCCTAGCTCTTTCTGCTCTTCTTACGACAACTATGGGTTCTCAAAGAGAAGTCATGAATAAGATTCGAGAAGAAGGTTTAGACGAGAAGGTAAAAGTCATAGTAGGAGGAGGGCCTGTTACCCACGACTATGCCAAAGCCATTGGTGCTCATGGCTACGCAAAAGATTTGTTTGAGACTATTGATCTTGTAGATAATTTAATAGGAAAGTAAATGTAAAAGCCAAAATTTCATCAGATGGAGTTTTGGCTTTTTTTGGTTGGACGGGAAAACTTCAAAAGCTGAAAGCGGAATGCGGAAAGGAAAACCAAACTCGCTTAAAGGCGAGGTAAAGACCCAAGCCCTTGCTTAGGTC
Organism: Alkalibaculum bacchi; assembly: GCF_003317055.1. Classification (NCBI taxonomy): domain Bacteria; kingdom Bacillati; phylum Bacillota; class Clostridia; order Eubacteriales; family Eubacteriaceae; genus Alkalibaculum; species Alkalibaculum bacchi. The sequence goes on along the minus strand of NZ_QNRX01000005.1, from coordinate 35,449 downwards.
ATCCTGGAGCGAAGCGAAGGATCTATTAGTACACAAACTATATAATAGTTCTAACTTACCTAGTACTATAACAAAATGTAAAAACCTTCAATGAACACTGAACACTGAACACTGAACACTGAACATGGAACAGTACAAATATGCGACTATTTATTTAGCATTTATATTATTCATTGCTTATTGTTCCATATTCATTGTTCACTGCGACGTAAGTCGCATATTTGCTGACCACCTGACCACCTTAAAATTACCAGAAATTGTTGAAATAGTACAATTTGCGAAAACTTCAAAGTGATGGAGTACCAGAATGTATTGATATCCTCCATCGACTTAGGAATTGAAGGAGAGTATTATATAAGTATAGAAAGAAGTTATATACTTATAGTGAAATACAAAATTTTGGAGGTGGTGTAGGAAAGCCAATAAGAAATGCAGGCCTGCAGAATCCATATCTGGCTTTTAAAAAATGTTTTAGCTACAACGCCTATGAGACAAGGGGAAGGTATCTTTATGAATTTTAAGTTAATAACACAATTAGTAAGCGAACTTGAAGAAGATGAGGTTATAAATTTACTAAATCATTTTGTCCAGTCCAACCCATCAAAAGAAGATGCAATAAAAGTTATTGGAGCTTGTCAAAAGGGCATGGCAATCGTGGGAAGACATTTTGAGAACAGAGAGTACCTTGTAGGAGATGTTATTTATGCAGGTGAGCTGCAGCAGATGATTTTAGACTTATTAGAACCTATAATTGGGTACAGTATAGTAAGATTAGGAACCATTTCTGGAGAAACTAAGAACATTGGTGAACGTCTCTTTAGAAAGATTATCGAATCATCTGGTTATATGGTATCAACAGAAACTTGTTAATATAATTTAATTTATATGGAGGAATCAATATGAAAAAGAGTTTTACACAGTTAGCTTATAAGGATTTAAATGATTTTGTGTACGGTTCTTGCCCTAATCCAGTTACTACAAAAAGCGGTCTCGTCATTGGTGGAGGCACCATTTATCCTGAATTAAACTTTACTCTTCCAGGAATGAATATCGATGAAAATTCAGTAAAAGATGCATACAAAATTTATGCAGACATTATAAATGGCGCTTTAAAAAGAGCTCATGAACTTTATGCACCAGGTGTGGTTCTAGAATTAGAAACATTAGTAAACTTTACAGAGAATCCTAAATGGGGTATTGAAGTCAATCGCATCATCTTAGATATTATGAAAGAATATGCAGATAAATATGGTCTAAAAACAGCATTACGCGCTACTCTTAACGATACAAGAGAAATGAGTCGTCCTCCTGTAATGAGAAGTGGAAAATACTGGGATGGTATGATAGAAGCATTTGAAGGCTGTGCTAGAGATGGAGCAGATTTCCTTTCTATAGAGTCAACAGGCGGAAAAGAATTACATGATGATGCATTAGTCAATGCGGAAATCAAACAAGTAATCTTCTCCTTAGGCGTATTAGCGGCAAGAGATATGGAATTCTTATGGGGACATTTAGTTGATATTGCAGATCGCAATAATTGTTATGCAGCTGGAGATTCCTCTTGTGGATTTGCTAATACAGCTATGGTACTTGCAGAAAGAGGATTTATACCTAAATCTTTTGCAGCAGTAGTACGTGTTGCTACCGCATCTAGAGCTTTAGTAGCTTACGAAATGGGTGCAGTAGGACCTAGTAAAGACTGTGAATACGCAGGTCCATATATTAAAGCAATAACAGGTACACCAATATCTGCGGAAGGAAAATCTGCAGCATGTGCACACTTTAGTCCAGTTGGTAATATTTCAGCAGCTGTGGCGGATCTTTGGAGTAATGAATCGGTACAACAAGTAAAACTATTATCTGATTACGCACCAATCGTATCAATGGAACAATTAATTTACGACTGTAGATTAATGAATGAAGCAACGAAACAAGGCATGAATGTACAATTTAGAGATTTATTAGTAGAGTCTGACTCTCCTTTAGACGTTCATGCTTATGTACTTAGACCTGATTTTGTATTTGATATCAGTAAAGAATTAGTTAAAGAACAAAATCCTTTCTTGAGAACAAAATTAGCAGCTCAATTAGCAGTTGAAGGACTTAAAAAGGGTATAGCAGATGGCAAAGTTTCTGCAGATAAGAGAGACAATAAATATCTTGATATTATGGCTAGAGAATTAGACGAAATACCTGAAGACCCTATGGAATTTTACAATGATATTAAAGAAGATTTAGATGAAAGTAAATATTTACCTGGCGAATATTTAATAGGCGAAGCTACAAGCGTATAGATTTTTAATGAATTACTGTAATACAAAAATTATTGTTTAATTAGAGGAGGATTATAATATGTCTAAATTTGAAAATATCGCTCAATGTGTTCTTGATGGAGAGTTTAAAAAAGTTAAAGGTCTTGTTAACAAAGCAATGGATGATGGCGCTAAGCCAATGGATATTATAAATGAAGGTTTAATAGGAGGTATGAATCTCGTAACGCCTTTGTTTAAAACAGGTGAAATGTTTGTTCCTGAAGTTATGAAATCTGCTAAGACGATGAATATTGGTATGGAACTTTTAAAAGAGCATATTAAAGAGGGCGATTTAGTAACGAAAGGTGTCATTGTTACGGGAACAGTTAAAGGGGACCTTCATGATATCGGTAAGAACTTAGTAGGTATGATGTTAGAGAGTAGCGGATATACCGTTATAGACTTAGGAACAGATATAGAACCAGAAGATTTTCTTAAGGCAATAGAAGAACAAAAACCTGATATCATCGGTATGTCTGCATTGTTAACGACTACAATGATGAATATTAAAGAGACTATTGATTTCTTACAAGAAAAGGGTGTTCGAGATAAAGTTAAGATCATGATCGGTGGAGCCCCAATTAGTCAAGAGTTTGCAGATCAAGTAGGTGCTGATGGGTACGGTGAAGATGCTGCTGCTGCAGTTGAATTATGTGATTCCTTATTGAGTGAAAAAGCACACGCTTAACAAATGTCCAGGAGGTTATGACCATGCTTATTGTGGGAGAATTAATCAACACAAGTAGAAAAGCTGTAAAAGAAGCAGTCTTAAATAAAGATGCAGATTTTATTAAAAAATTAGCACAAGAACAATACGACGCAGGAGCAGATTATATTGACGTAAATTGTGGTACAATGGTCAACAATGAAGCAGAAGTAATGACTTGGCTTGTCAATTGTATACAAGAGCAAGTAGAGGCACCTCTTTGTATTGATAGTCCAGATGCAGCTGTTTTAGATGCAGGATTGGCTCTTTGTAAATACGATCAGCCAATGTTAAACTCTATAAGTGATGAAGATGATCGATTTGATTCCATATTACCTATTATGTTGAAGCATAAAGCAAAAGTAGTTGCACTTTGTATGGATAGTACTGGAATGCCTGAAACAGCAGAAGACCGTGTAAAGGTAGCTCGTAATTTATATCATAAGCTTACAAAAGCTGGTGTGCCAGACGACGATATTTACTTTGATCCTCTAATAAAGCCAGTTAGTAGCATTAGTACAGCAGGAATCGAAGTATTAGAGGCGATTAAGCAAATTAAGTCGGAATTTCCAGATGTACACTTCACATGTGGGCTCAGTAATATTTCCTTTGGATTGCCAAATCGAAAAGTCTTAAATAGATTATTTGCTGTCCAAATCATGGCAGTTGGAATGGATGGATATGTCTTAGATCCAACGGATAAAGAAATGATGGGTTCCTTGATTGCTTCGACTACTTTACTAGATCAAGATGAGTTTAATTGCGATTATCTAAAGGCTCACAGAAAAGGACTCTATAAATAAATCTTATAAACGAAAGGGAAAAGGAGTTGCTTTTTCCTTTTCGTGTATTTATTGAATAAGAAACTGCTACTTTTGGTTCTAGCTACTGCTTAAGTCATCCTGAGCGTTAGCGAAGGATCTTTGACCTATAAGACTTGACCCTAGCACTGATTGCTGAAGACTGGTCATTGATGGCTAAAGCGCCGAAGGCGCTAAATATATATCATTTCAGGGAGAGGTATTCTTATGACAAAAATTGATATTGTATCTGGTTTTTTGGGTTCAGGAAAAACTACTTTTATAAAAAAGTTACTAGAGGAAAACATAGCAGGAGAAAAAGTAGTCATTGTAGAAAATGAATTTGGAAAGGTCGGCATAGACGGAAGCCTATTACAAGAAACAGGTATTGATATTGTAGAAATCAATTCAGGTTGCATATGCTGTACTCTAGTGGGAGAATTTTCTAGAGCTATTGAACTTGTCATAAAAACATATCAACCAGACAGAGTTATTATCGAACCTTCAGGAGTGGGCAAACTTTCAGAAGTTTTATCTTCTTGTACTGAATTTACTTCTCAGGATCAAATAAAATTAAATGGAATTGTTACTATTGTGGATGTAGTAAAATATGAAATGAATCTAGAGTATGTCACAGAGTACTTTGAAGATCAAATTAGAAATGCCAATACCATATTTTTAAGTCGAACACAGAAGGCTACTGTAGAAAAAATTCGTTACATAGTAGAGGATATAAAAAGGATCAATAAAAATGCAAATATTGTAACTACTCCATGGGATCAATTAGAGAGTAAGGGAGTCCTTGCATTATTAGAAAACAAAGTAGGCTCTCTCATGGAAGAACAAGAAAAAGTCTGCACCGACCCACATTGTAATCATGATCATCATTCTCATAAAGGAAATGAATTTTTTGAGCGCTGGGAAATGGAAACAAGCCAGCCTTATACAAAAGGAGATATTGAGCATTCTCTAAAGGCCCTCAGTGATAGAGACTATGGTATCGTCTTAAGGGCAAAAGGAATCCTGGCCACAGTAGAAGGAGATTGGATTCAATTTGATTTTGTGCCTGGCGAGTACGAGATTAGGGATATTTCACCTGATTATACGGGAAGGCTCTGCGTCATCGGTAAAGATTTGAATAAAGGAAAAGTAGAGAGATTGTTTGCTTGCAAATGAGTTATCTATCTCTTTATTTCTCCTTTGATCCAATATTTTTATCCAGGAGAGACGCTCGATTTATAGTGGAAGATCCATATTTTTCTCTTATAGCGTCTAATGCCTTTTCTAATTTAGCTGTTTTTTCGAGATTATCTTTTGGTACATTGGCTTTTGGAAGGTCAAACATCGAGATCTGCTCGTAATGACCTTTCTCATCAAAATTGTTAAGACTAATGCCTAGTAGTCGAACAGATTTGTGAGGGTCCCAGTATTTATGTAGTAATTCAATGCCTGTATCATAGATGATTGTAGTTAAATTAGTGGGCTCTATGGTTTTTTGTCTTGTGATGGTTTGAAAGTTTGAATACTTAATGATGATTTGTATAGTACGCCCTTTTTTATTTTGTTTTCGTGCTTGAATACCTACTTCATCTGCTAATTTCATGAGTACTAATTTTGCATCTTCTACATTATTAATATCTTTAGATAGTGTAACGGATCGGCCAATGGATTTTACATCATCGTGATTGTGAGAGACTACAGGAGATGAATCTATTCCATTTGCAAGAAGGTAGACTTGAGATCCTATTTTCCCAAATTTCTTATAAAGACTTTCCCTTGAATATTGTGCTATATCTCCAATGGTGAAAATACCAATGCTCTGCAGTTTTTTAGCTGTTTGATTTCCTATGCCATACATTTTCCGAACAGGAAGTGGCCAAAGCTTTTTCTTAATATCTTTTTGCCAAAGTTCTGTAATTCCCTGAGGTTTTTTCATGTCCGATGCCATTTTAGATAAAAATTTATTTTCAGAAATTCCTATAGAACACCATAGACCACATTCTTCATTAATATGAGACATAATGGTTTTAGCCACTTCTAAAGGCTGTCCAAAAATTCTTTCAGATCCTGTCATATCTAGCCAAGCTTCGTCTACGCTATTTTGTTCAATAATAGGGGTGTACTCCATAAGGACATTCATTACTTCATGAGATTTTTGCCTGTAAAAAGAGTGGTCTGGCGCAATCAGCACGATTTGAGGGCAAAGTTTTCTGGCTTCATGAACTTGCATTGCAGTACGAACTCCATATTTTCTCGCTTCGTAATTAGCCGTGAGAATAATTCCCGTCCTATTTTTAGGATCCCCTGCTACAGCTGCAGGCTTTTCAATAATTTGTGGATGACGTGTAGTTTCACAGCTGATAAAGAAAGCGTTCATATCCACTAAAAACACTACTTTGTTTTGCATAGGAACCACCTCCTTTAAAATTTTCACCTTGCTGGTATTTAAAGCGGCACAAGCGCTTTTTAAGTAATTGGAAAAGTTTTACTTTTTGATCCTAGCTGCTGCTTGAGTCATCATATGGTATCTGAGCGTCAGGGTCAGATCTTTTAACCTGTAAGATTTGACCCTAGCACTGATGACTGAAGACTGGCTACTGGTAGCTAAAGTGCCAAAGGCACTTACTTGTAGTATACCATTTTATCCTTTTCAACTGAAAACATTTACGGTAGAATGGTATTCAAGAATATCAACAATTAATGGAGTGAAATAATGAATTACTGCGAATTAGATGAAAATAAAATCTGTGATGATTGTGGCAGGTGCCAAATATGTGATTTAGATAAAAATAAAGTTTGTGACAATTGTTGTGAATGTATTGGAATAGCCTCAGAATACAATGTAGTAGAAATTGAACATGTAGAAGATGGAGCAGACCATGCTTTTAATGAAGATGAAGAGGAATTGTTTACCAAGTGGATGGAGAAAAAAAGAGAGAATAAATAGGCAGGGGGGTACCGCATATGGACAATGTGCTAAAACAAAGATGTGAGCTGTTCGTGAGAAATAGAGATATTATGAAGAATCATTTTAGATGGGATCATTCTTCACTCCATCCTCTTTGTGGGAGTATGTACACAGAGAGGCAATTAGAAGTAGATGAAGTAAAAATTAAAGAATGTAAAGACATTATTAAGTCTAATACTGGCCTTTTGTCTCCCTTTCGAAGCACCACAAACTTAATTTTAGCTACCGTGCTTTCCCTTGAAAGTCAGGCTGTTATAAAGTTTCAAAAGGTACTCCGGATTTACGATTTACTCAGAAAGGAATTTTATTCTTCTGATTATTTGCCATTGTCCGCCTTTGTAATGGCAGATATGGTCAAAGATACGGATTATAAGAGGGTCGTAGAAAAAGCAAAGGAAATCTACAAGAGAATGAAAAAAGAACATCCCTTCTTAACATCAAGTGAAGATAGTGGTTTTGCCATAATGTTCGCCATTAGTGACTTGACTGTAGAGGAAGCCATTACAGAAATGGAAAAATGCTATAACTTTTTACAGACTCAGTTCTTTTCTGCTAATGCAGTTCAGTCTTTAAGCCATGCCCTAGCTTTAGGGGAGGAAAACTTCCTCAAAAAGTGCAATAAAGTTATGGAGATCTTCGAAGGGTTAAAAAATAGAGACTGTAAGTTTGGCACGGGAGTAGAACTAGCCATACTAGGTGTCTTAGCTATGACAACGGAAAATACACAGCAAGTGATTAATGATATAGTAGAAGTGAACGAGTATTTACTCTCCTTTAAAGGCTTTGGAGCACTAGGAATAGCAAAGAAACAGCGACTGATGTACAGTGCCATTTTAGTAGAGCAGGAATACAAGAGACAATGTGAAAATAAGCTTATGGAAGTAGCGTCTATAAATAGCATCACAAGCATTATAATTGCAGAGCAAATAGCTGTAACGGCAGCAATTACGGCAAGTGTAACGGCAACAAATGCTGCAAATAGTTAATAAACGAAGGGAAAGGAGATGGTTTATATGATGATAGGGCCAAATGTTTTCATAAGTTTGTTTGTGTTTCCTATAATTATCGCGATTCCAGCAATTATTTTATATTTTATTATTAAGCTTGCTGTAAAAAATGCGATAAAAGAAGCGAGAGATGATGGATTTTTAAAATAAAAAAGTGAGGTGCCAATATGAAAAAGCCTATGGCTTTATGTGCAATCCTTTTCTGTACTCTACTATTAGCAGGGTGCTTTACCACTAAGGTAGAAGAATCTGATACTCTAAGAGAAGAATCTATAACTCCATTGCCTGAAATGACCATTTCTCCTGCTATATTAACAGTAGCTGAGGAAAATATACAGGCTTTAGTGACAAATAGCAACGGCAGCGGTGTCATATATGATTATAACACGAACAAAAATATTCGATTAATAGAAATCAATGTTATAGAAAATAAGGGAGATCTTATGCCTGTAGTTATTAATAGCAATCGCTCATCTCTTGACTTTAAAAAGGGTAGATGCTATTTTGAATACAATATGGATAAAAATGAGTTAAATATGGGATTTCAAGGCGATAATAATGGCTATATAGGCACTGCAACTTTTACTGATACTTTTGATGTAAAAGAGAAAACAGAAGGATATTTCACTAAAACCCAAATGCATTTAAACAGTAATACAAAGATAAAAGTTGGAGAGGCGATTCCTATCGCCTTAGCTATAGAAAGCAATTCTGATGAAGTGGCTACCTGGCCAATAGAAAAATACATAGAAGAACCTAATTTATTGAAGGAATATGAGAGGTCTTATCTTATTACTGTTACTTTTTTAGAGGAAGATGCATAAAAAGGTAGTTATCTTAATAGCAATTAAGTTAAATAAAATTGAAATATAGATATAAAATAAAAGACTTACCTTTTGCTAGTCTTTTATTTTATAGTTTGGGAAGGAAATGTAAATCTATTTAAACAAATTGGAATTTGTCCAGCAAATCTTAGTTCATTCTCTATTACTCAATAATATATACTTTGATAATTTCTCCATAATATGCAATATGATAATTTATTGGCCAACATTCGTAAAATGAATTGTAAATATTGGATATATTGGTTATTATTATAAATAATAGTATATCATTGAATAAAGCGAAACATTTATAATAATTTTAGGGAGATGAGTAAATGAAAAAAAGTATTGCACGAATCGCTATCTTTTTATGTATTATACTTTTATTTAGTATGACAGCTTGTCAAAAGGAAACACCCTATTTTAAAGAGATACAATTAGGTATGTCACGTGATGAAATTCTTGAAATAAAAAAAGAATGGGGAGATCCCCAAGTATCAAAGGAAGATTATATTTTATATCAAGATATAGAATTTAATGATTTAATAGGAGAAGTAGATTACACTTTTGATGAAGATGGCAAGCTAATTCAATCAAATATTAGTATTGTTCCAGCTGAAAAGGAGTCCTCTAAAGTTTATGAAAAATTAGTTCAGGAGCTTTCAAGAGAATATGGTGAAGCCACTAAGTTGTATGAGAGTACGACAATGTGGAAAACAGAGCGAAATGGAGAAGATAGTTATATCCTCTGTATGCATGATAGCACAAATAAAAACCTCTCGATAATACTATGCACTCCAGAAGTATACGATGGAATAATTAATTTTGAGCCAACAATTACAGAGCCCTATACCTTTAATGGTAACACAAATGGAAGGACGTTGGGATAAAGTAGTTGAATACTGATACAAATTTGAAATGATTTTTTATGTTACATATAGAAAAAAGTATAATAAGAAAGTAGTGATAATATGTCAGTTGTATCTGTATGGAGTATAATATGGAATATAATAAATATTGTAATTTTAGTATCTATTGTAGGATTTATCATATATCTTTTAATACTGTTAATAAAGGTGCTAAAAATTTATATAAATAAAAACTCTTAATATTTACAGGATCATATTCATCAAATCATTAAATATTAGGAGGTCAAATCATGGAGAAGGAAGATAAACGTAAAATGGAAGAATATTATAAAGAATCCAATGACGAACCTCGCTGATTCAATAGATCATTCACTTATGGGTGATTTAAGACAGTTAACTAAAGGAAAGTTGCTTACAAGGACTATTGTAGGTGTAATAATTATTGGAATACTGATTTTAATATTTTTTGCTGTTAAAAATTAAACTGACATTGTTTGTTTAAGATGTATTGTTTGTATATCGTGAAACATAAGGGGGAATATATAGTGTTTTTGCTCGATAAAATAATGCTTTTATTTAATAACCAAGACGTATATATTGGGTATTCAATAGATGAGGTAACAAAAATAATAAGTGTTCTGACAGAAAATAATATTAAATATAAGCACAAAGTAGTAAAACTTTTAAGAAGCGATGAAAGATTTAGCTTAAGAAGAGCTGGGGTAAATATGAATTACGATACACAGCATATTGTTTCTGTTAAGCAAAGCGATAATGAGCAAGCAAAATATCTTGTTAATAAAGTTTTACATTCACTAAATAGTAAGAAGTAAAATTATATTAAAATAAGATTAATACACAATATTATATATTATGCAACAGTAGATCAATATGATGTAAATAGCGGAAGATTTTTTAATTAAATTAGTAATCTTCTAGTAGTTAGATTAAAAAAGGAGGGGTCATAGTGAACGGACTAATAACTTTTGTACCATTAATCATTTCTTTGATTTCTGTGGTAATAATAGGATTTATTTTCTATAGTACAGCCTTAATTACAAAAGTATTAAAGATATATATTAAGAAGAATTCATAACATAAAACTCAATTTTTAAATCGCGTCACAACATAAAATACCACAAAGCAGAAGGGGGGAAAGGTATGGATTTAGGGAAATCAAATTATGAAATTCAAGCAGAAAAAGCTCAACTTGAGTTTCCAAAGTGGAATCACAAAGCTATAGCTGACAAATTTAATCTCATCTATGATAAACAGTATTTGTACATAAATTTTATCAATCAGAAACACCGCATTAATCGCGAGACCGGATTAGTAGAAAAGTCAATTGATGGTATATTATATCACTCTAAAGCAGGTTTTAATGAAATTATGTCTATTTTTGATTTATTCTCTTATTCAAAGGCACAGTTAGAGTTATCAGGAGAATGGATTAATATGCAAAGTTTAGGCGCTAGTTTAGGTGCTACGGGCCACTCTGGAAGAGCTGTTGGTAGTGATTTGTTCGCTCCTTTTTCTAAGCATTTCAGTGGGAAGTGTTCAGAGCTTGCAAAAGCATGTGTACAATTAGGTGGGAAAGAGGCAACATATGCTGATGTCAGTTTTATCATAAATGTATTTGATTTTTTGCCTGTCATGATACAGTTCTGGGACTGTGATGATGAATTCTCAGGGGAAATAAAAATATTTTGGGATAAAAATATCTTAAATTATATGCATTTTGAGACAACTTTTTATATTGCTTACCATCTGCTTTATAAAGTCAAGAAAATAATGGGAGAGTAAATATTGATGAACAAAATAATTTTATAGAAATGATAATAAATGTAATTATCAATATAGATGGAGGGATGCAAATAATCGAATTGAATCATATAGATTGATGGTTTATAATGCTTATAATGAAGTTGTATTTTTTGTATTGACATTGTTATAGCTTACCCTATACATATTAGAGGTATCTCGAATAAAATACAATCATTTTGCTCAATTGATAATTACTTGAAGAAAGCTAGGTATGTATGGAATATAATGTTACATTCTGCGCTTTAGTAAATCAGGCACTCCTAGCGTAGAAGAATGCTATGCTACACATTTTGTGGGAAAACGAAGGAGAAAAGAGGATTATATGAATAAACTAAAGAGCGAAGTTAACGAATGAATAAATATTTAAGTAATTTAGAACGAGGTTTTCTAGATTGAAAGCGCGTTCTTTTTTCATGTAATAGGATATTATTGCAAACATCTTTTAAATTACAAACTGGTCTTGTAATTTGTTTAAAACATAATGATCTAAAACAATTCAAAATATGAATTTATAAGGAGCATATACATGAAAGATGTAAAATATATTAAATACGGATTATTCTCATCTATACTTATAGCGCTAGGTCCAATACTGTGGCTATTCATGAACATATACCATAAAAATTACGAATCTATAGTATTAAACATAATTTTTGTTATAATTGGAATTACTTTAGTATTTTACAATCTCAGAAACTATTCAAAAATATACAACAAAAAACGTAATATTGCTTTGGATCTGCTAAGCCATATAATATCATTTATATATTATATTCTATTATTAGTAGTAATGGTAATAGCTTTTATAGGATTTTATATAGGGATTAATCTTATACAAGAAAAACTATTTGCTAAAAGAGAATATCTAATTTATCTTATAAAAAGTCCATATTCCTATTTATTATTTGTAATACTGACAATAGTGGCTAGTAGAATCGGAATGTTTCTATATAGAGAAGAAAAATTATCTTCAATGAACAAAGGCTTATTTCCGCGGTTAAAGATTGATAAAGTTCTGATATTAACAATAATTCCACTTATATATATTATAATAACTAGTGTAGTGGTAGTCACAGAAGATGGTATTTATGATTATAGCTTTTACAACTTGAAGGGAAACAAATATAGCTATAGTGATGTAGAATATGTAAATACTGGATTTGTTGATAGTGGAAGAAATAAGGGTGAGTTTTTCTATAATATTGAATTAAAAAATGGTATAAAATTAGAATTAGCTCATCCATCTATGGCTCAGCCTTCAGAGAAATATGATTATGATTCATGGCAAGAATATGTTGATATAGACAAATATGTTATGAATAGTGGAGTTAAAAAGGATTCTAGTGAAAAAGGTTCGAACTATGTACAAATGGATAAGATGTATATTGATAAACTATTAAATGTTGTAAGGAATAAATAAGGAATATAAATTTTATTATCCGGATTGTAGGGGAGGTCTTCGACCTCCTGTGCGAACATTATTGTAATTGATAGTAGATCAGAAGAATCTAGAGAAAACAAAGGAAGAATCAAAATAATGGATATATCTAATAAGCTGATAAAACAAGTTGATGAAATGCGCTACCTTACTACAGAGAATACCTGGAGGTATCGCTCTATTTTAAGGTATTTTTATTTAGAATACGAAAAAATGAAACATTATCTCTACAAGGAAGAGGTTTTTGAAGAGCTAAAAAAACACCATGAATTCAAGGAATACACTATAGAACAATGTCGTCAGGATTTAGACGTACTTATTTCTTGGAGAAATCTATTAGCCATTCAAGATACTTCTAAAGTAAGCACGGTAGAAGAGTTTAAAAATAAGCAATTTCGTTATCAACTTTCAGAGTATAGTGTAGAGATTGAGCGATTGACGATACGACTAGAAAATCTTCATGCAGAAAGCGCTTCCTTAGAACCATCTCTTCTAGAGCGAATTAAAGAAGAATTGAGCAAATTACCCCTTGTAATCGACGAGGATCGTAAAACCGTTCACAATTGGTGGAATAATTTAAGTGCTGATTTTAAAAGGCTTAATCAAAATTATCAGGATTACATTCGAGATCTCTACAGCATAAAAGCAGAAGAAATGATGAAGACCAAGGAGTTTTTAGTATTTAAAGATAAATTTATTGAGTACCTAAGAGATTTTATAAAAGGATTACAAAATAATGGATCGGCTATTGAATACATTTTAAAATCCTATCACGCAAGTGATGCGATAACCGTTCTAGAAAAGGCCATTGAATACGAATTATCTATTCCTAGATTAGATACAGAGATTTCTTATGAATTATTAAAAGAGAATTTCTATAGTAGGTGGGAAAATCTAGAAGAGTGGTTTTTAGGGTCTCCTACTCGGGAAAGTGAAGCCTCTAAGATGTTAGACATTACAAATGAAATTATTCGAAAAATAACTCGTTATGCCGCCCAAATATCGGAAAGTAGAAATAGCGCAGCTAATCGCAAGGAAGAGTATAAGAAATTAGGCAAAATGTTTTTAAACTGCAAAGATATCAATGAAGCACATAAACTCTCTAGTTTTGCCTTTGGAATTTTTCATATGAAGCATATCAAGGCAAATGAGATAAGGGAGACGGATAGCATCAATAGTGATATTTTCGAAGAAAAGTCTACGATTCAAAACATCAAGCCACGAATTCGAACCTATAGGGAAAAGTCAAGAACTACGCCAATAAGAAATAACGAACAAAAGAAAAAAGATATGTTGCAAAGAATAATTGCTGTTAGAGAAGAAGAGCGTAAGGTTATGGATCAGTATATTATAGAGAACAAGATTGACTTTAAAAATCTACCTACTATTCCATCTCATGTTCGAACTACATTACTCCGTTGGTTGAGCAAGGGGCTTAATGGAACAGATTATGGTAGTAGAACTGAAGATGGTCGAAATTATAAAGTGATTTTGCCTGATTTTAGGCACAAAAAATGTATCCTCCATTGTGAAGATGGCGACCTGGAAATGCCTGCTTTTACAATAGAATTCGAAAGGTAAAAATAATGAGAGAACTAGAATTGCTTTTAGAAAATTTTTGGATTTATAAAGAAGAAGATAAGGAATTATATTATGCCATTAAAGATAGCATCGCTAAGTTTAAGATTTTTTTAAATGAAAAATTAGGTTATCACGTCATTGTAAATCCTAGTGTAATTAAATTAGAAAAGATACCAGGTAGAGCAGAAAGCTTCATGGGAATAGAAGACTTTGTCGATTCTATGGAATACGCTTTTTTATGTCTACTCTTAATGTTTTTAGAGGACAAGACAAAAGAAGAGCAATTTGTACTGTCTGAAATCACAGAGTACATAAAAGGCAATTTTATGGGAGAAGAAGAGGTAGATTGGACTTTATATCGCCATAGGAAACATTTGATTAAAGTGCTAAAGTTTGCGCAGGAAGCTCATATGATTCAGGTAGACGATGGTGACGAACAAGTTTTTGCAAGGAGCATGGATGCAGAAGTATTATATGAAAGCACTGGATTATCAAGGTATTTTGTCCGCAGCTTTGGCACAAATATTTTAGAATATAGATCTTATAAAGATTTTGAGCAAGAAGAATGGGCTAATTTGGACAAGGATAGAGGGTTTATGAGACGTCATAGAGTTTATAGAAGGCTCCTTATGGCCCCTATTATGTACAATGAAGGAAATGAAGATGCAGATTACGATTATGTAAAAAAACAGAGGGGTATGATTGAAAGTGACCTAGAAAAGTATTTAGGCTACAATTTACACGTCCATCGAAATGGAGCATTAATCGTACTTGACCCAGAAAAAAACATAAAAGACACCTTTCCTAGCACAAAAGCAATTAGTGATGTAGTGCTGCTTTTTAACGCATTGATTGTAAATAAAATAAAAAATCATGAGATTTCCGTAAACAAGAGTGGAACCATTATTTTGTCAAAAGGAAATTTTGAGGAACTTATAAACGAGTTAAAAAGTAAAACAGATCATGGATGGAGTAAGGAATATCGCGAGATGAATTTCTCTATCTTAGCGGAAAGAATATTAGAATATATGGAAGAGTTTCAAATGGTTTCTATTATTGAAATGGGAAAAACAGTAGAAATCATGCCACTGGTTGGAAAGGTTATTGGCACATATCCAAAAGATTATTTAGAAAACTTAGAGGAGAGGAATTAAATTGAATGACAATCGATGGATGATGAATAGAGCAGGTCTTATAAACTTCTGGTATTATGATGAAGAAGAATTCAATTTTTCGGATGGCAGATTACTCCTTAGAGGTTCTAATGGATCAGGAAAGTCCGTAACGATGCAAAGTTTTATTCCATTGTTATTAGATGCAAACAAGAGCCCTGAAAGATTAGATCCCTTTGGTTCAAAAGCTCGAAAGATGGAAAATTATCTTCTTGGTGAGGAAGGCGAAGGAAAAGACGAATCCTTAGCTTATTTGTACATGGAATTTAAGAAAAAACAGACGGACAAGACCTTGACGATCGGTATAGGATTTAAGGCAGTGAGGGGAAAGCCTTTGAGGTCTTGGGGTTTTGTTATAAATGATGGAAGGAGAATAGGAAAGGACTTCTTTCTTTACAAGGACATTGGTGAGAAGATTCCACTTACCATAAAAGAACTCCAGAATAGGATAGGTGAAGGTGGAAAGGTCACAGATGGACAGAAAGAGTACATGAAAATGGTCAATGATTTGCTATTTGGATTTTCTGAATTAGATGAATATGAAGAACTCATAAAACTTTTAGTCCAGCTTAGAAGTCCTAAACTATCAAAAGACTTTAGACCCACAGTAATCTATGAAATAATGGAAAATTCCTTACAACCTCTATCAGAAGACGATTTGCGACCTATGTCTGAAGCCATCGAAAATATGGACAATATAAAGAGTCGGTTAGAAGAGTTAAAAAGTAGCAAAAAGTCTGGAGAAAAAATAAAGAATGCGTATGATAAGTACAATAAATTTCTCTTATTAGAAAAAACAAAAACGTTTATCGATGAAAATAAAAAGCTGAGTCATTTTTACAAGGATAAATCTATATTAGCAAAAGAAAAGACAAGAGCCCAAGAGTCTTACCAATCATTAAATCGAGATATCGAACGCTTGTCTATTCAATTAGAAACAGTAAAGGAAAAAAAGAAAGAGTTAGATCAACACGATAGCCTACAAATTAAAGAAAAAATTCTCCAAACTCAAGACGAGATAGACAGATTAAATGAACAAATAAAAGATAAAAACAAACAACTAGATCGAAAAAAGGAAGCACAGCGAAAAAATCATTATGAGGAAGAACAATATGTAGAAAAAAAAGAGAAATTGCATGAAGAAATAGAAGAACATTTAGAAGAACTAGAAAGTCTCTCCATAGATTTTGCCTTTGATGAGCATTGTTTTTTACAAGATGAAATAGAAAAGAAATTAGAAGAAAAGTACGATTTTGCTTATATAAAAGGTGAGACAAGAAAGATTACAGACAAAATTGAAGATGGTATCAAGGCTCTCGAAGATCAGAAGCGAAAAAACAAAGATCATGATGAAGTTTTAGCAGAGTTGGAAGAAACCAAAAATAAACGAGATGAATTCTTTCGATTGTTAGAGCAGTGTAGAGGGCTACTATTAGAGACGAAAGAAGAATATTTAGAAAAAATCTATTATTGGAAAGATCAAAACCGTATTTTAAATATTTCAGATAATGCGATTAATGATATTGCTAGGGGAATCAATAATTTCGACGTAGGCAGTGATATAAATGAGGTTTTAGAAAGAATTCGCCAGGAGTACCATAGTATTCAAAGTGAAATAAACGTCAAGACCTACGAAATCAAGGGAGAAATGCAAAAGTGGATAAAAGCTGCTGAGGAGAAGAAACAAGAGATTCACACTTGGGAGGAACAGAAAGATCCAGAGCCTTTACGAGATGAAAAGGTGATTTTGTTTCGGAAAAGATTAGAAGAGCAAGGAATTCCACATATACCACTATATAAGGCCATTGACTTTAAAGAAGGGGTTTCTGAAGAACAAAAAGGGATTATAGAAGAAGCATTGTTAGAAATGGGCCTATTAGATGCTTTAGTACTTCCATCTAAATACAAAAACCAACTATCTCAATTGAATATAGAAGGTGCCGATAAATTTATCGTTTCTGAACCAAAGCTAATGACGTATAATTTAGACCAATTTTTAAAAGTAGATAAATTGGAACTAGATGGCATCTCTAAAGAAGATGTAAGTAGTGCACTCTTCAGTATTTTAATTGATTCAGGAAATGAAACGTATATCGATGAGAAGGGATTTTATGGCTTAGGAATTTTAGAAGGAAAAGTGTCAAAGTCATATATTCCTAGATATATTGGCACTGCAGCTAGAAGAGCCTATAGGGATAAAAAGATTGGCGAATTAAAAGAAGAATTAGAATCACTTGAAGGCATTATTCAAGAGTATATGGAAAAGCTAGACCTTTTAATTAAAGATTATGATCTTCTCGAGTCTGAATTTCATGGAGTACCAAGTCATATAGATTTAATGACTGCAGTAGAAGAAGTGAAAACTGCAGAATTTAGCTATAAAATGTCTATTGAAGAAGTAAAGATAAAAACAGATAAAGAAAAGGAAAAATATGAAGCCCTAAAAACAGCACGAGAAAGGGTATATGAAAAGACGCATAAACTTCAGTTAAAGCCTAATTTAGAAATCTTTCAAGAAGCTTTTGTCAAATCAAAAGTGTATCGAGATGAGCTGTACGAATTGGAAAAAACCCACAATTCCTTTATTCATTCTCTAGGCTTAATTAGCGTAACACTTGAACAGAAAGATCAAATAGAGGCAGACTTAGATGATTTGCTATATGATATTAACAATCTATCCAATAAAACAGAGAGAGCTTCTATGGTTCTCAATAATTTAAAGGAACAATTAACTTACACAAATTACGAAGAAATCAAAGAAGAAATTAATAGGTGTTTGCAATTATTAGACGAAATTCCAAAAAAACAATTAAAAAAGACAGATGAGCGTGCTAATGAAAAGGCTAACTACAGTAGCGCAACAGAAAAATTAAAAGAGCTAGAGGAGAAAAGCCATACACATGAAAAGATAAATAAATACTGTGAAGACGTTTTTATGGAAGAGTATGGTTTGAAGTATGTCATAACGTTTGAAGGAGAAGAAGCACCAATATCCTTGGCAAAAAAGGTTCTTCAAGAGATATCTCAAGAAGAGAAAGATAATCGAGAGAGAGGGTATTATACAAATGCATTGATAGAAAAATTTCATGAAAATGCCTCTTATCTTAGAGATTATTCCGTAAGTCTAGACTACATTTTCGAACCTTATCAAGAAGATGGTTTTTTGAACGGAGTTATACAAAGACAGAGACGCAATATTACGGCTAAAGTTCGTGGAAAAAAGGTAGATTTTTATGAATTAATAGAATTTATGAACGATAGTATTGAAGAAAATGAAAACCTCCTTAGAGAAAGCGATCGGCAATTGTTTGAGGATATTTTAGTAAAAAATATCAGCAAAAAAATAAAATCGAGGATTTTTCACAGTGAAAAATGGGTAGGTCGAATGAACACTCTCATGAAGTCTATGAATACCTCTAGTGGACTGTCTTTCAGCTTGCAGTGGACTAGCAAGAAAGCAGAGACAGAAGAACAGCTTGATACAAAAGAATTGGTCCAATTGCTAAAGCAAGATGCTAATTTGATGCGGGTAGAGGATTTAGATAAGCTTTCAGAACACTTTAGGTCTAAAATTGCCTTGGCCAGAAGAGCTACAGAGGACAATGGTCAAAATATCACTTTTCACAGCATTATGAGAGAAATTTTGGATTATCGTAAGTGGTTTGAGTTTAAACTTTATTTTGTAAAGACGGGTCAGATGAAAAAAGAGCTCACCAATAATGCTTTCTATCAATTTAGTGGTGGTGAAAAGGCAATGGCCATGTATGTACCTTTGTTTTCTGCTGTAAACGCCCGTTACGAAGGTGGACGAAAAGATTGTCCTAGAATCATATCTTTAGATGAGGCCTTTGCTGGAGTAGATGAACAAAATATTCGAGATATGTTTCGATTGTTAAATGAATTAGATTTAGGTTATATTATGAATTCACAAATACTATGGGGAGATTACGATACGGTTCCCTCTCTTTCTATTAGCGAGTTAATTCGCCCAGATAATGCAAATTTTGTAACGGTCCTTCGCTACCATTGGGATGGAAAAGTGAAAGAATTGGTAGTTTAATGGAAAATGGTTTATCGAAAGCTTGTGCAGATTATTTTAAGAATACACCAGGTTTGAGACGCTCTTTAGAGAAAATAAAAGAAAAATATGAATCTTTAGGTCATTTAGGAGGAAGTATTCAATTATTTCATTTGAAGGAAGACGAAAAAGAAGCCCTTTCTGGTTACTTTCAAAAGGACTACTATAAAAAATCTGCACAGATATCAGTTATGTCTTTTGCAAAGGTTTTAAACAACACAAGGTTTGAAGGCGTTGACTTTATTGATGTTTTAGAATGTTATTTTGGAGAGAAACTGCAATCTAAAAAAGAACTTCATCTTCAATACGAAGAGGCTAAAAAAAGTTACTTTGATAAAGTATTAAAGCCCTTTGAAGGAACACTGGCAAATAAATGGTTGAAAGATGCTCTTGAAAATAAAGACAATGCTTATCGCATTATCAGTCAAAAATACGATGAAAATCCATCTCTGTTGGAAAAATATCTACAATACGCATGTGAAGGCTTAAATCAATTGCCTTTAGATGATACTAAGATTCGATTAGCTTTATACGCTTCGCGCATTACTAAGGATCCTCATACTTTTGATCGAAACAAAATATGCGGTAAACTCCTCCTTTATGCCATTGCTTATAAATTCAATTGTACTTATCCTGAAAACGCTGAAGAACAAAGTGAATTGCTGTATAAATCAGGACTGCTCATTGATGAACTATCTAATTTTACTATGTGCAGTGGAATAAGCGCATGGAAAACAGAAGAAATTCATAAAGGGTGGGAGGGCTTTATGCAATCAGGAGAGCCTTTGCAAATATCTTTATTGAATCTTAGTAATATTGAAGAAGTAAAATGTAGAGACAAAAAGGTATATGTATTCGAAAATCCTACAGTATTTAGTGAAGTCCTCTATCAAACAAGAAAAATAAGCCCATCTACGATCTGCACCTATGGACAGCTACGACTGGCATCCTTGGTTTTGCTAGATAAAATTGTCCAAGATGACGTTAAGGTGTATTACTCAGGTGATTTTGATCCAGAGGGCATTATGATTGCAGACAAATTAAAACAACGATACGGAGAGTCTCTGATTTTATGGAGATACGGTATAGAGGAGTACAACGAAATACAGTCAAAGGTAAAATTGACAGAGCAGAGGCTAAAAAAGCTAGATAATATAAAAAGTCCAGAGTTACAAGTTATTGCTAATGAAATTAAGAAAAGGCGTTATGGTGCCTATCAAGAACTATTACTTGAATATTATATTTCGGATATTTTAGAGGGGATATAAGAACCTGAGTTGTATGATTTATTCTAGGTATATTTTTTAATACCACTAATATTATCAATATATTTAATAGTGAACAAAGTACAGAATTTAAGCGTAGAGGGGAGTGTAGAAGTTAGTTTATCGGCAACGATATCTGCTTCGAATACTTCCTCTAACTGTGTTTCAATTCCCGTCACTTCATCACCATACTCAAAAATATCTTGTACTAATTGCATATTTGAGATTGCCCAAGTCTTATTTAAATTTGATACCTTTAAATCATATATACCTGAAAGTGATACTTCTTCTGTTTTACCAAATGGGGTTAGAATTTCTACTTTATCTCCTACATTAAGACCAATTTCCGTTGTAAAATCTTTTCCAAGGATAATTTCTTTGTTCGCTGGAAGAGCTCCTTCGAAAAGTTCGTATTTTAATTTATAAATTCCATCTGCTTGATTAATTTCAAATCCCCGCATAAGAATAGGGTATGTGCTATCATCTACTTTAATAAATCCAGAAGCATCCGCCGCAGGGGAGATTTCAGTGATATTCTTATCTGTCTCTTTTATTGTATTTATAATAGAATCATAATCAGAGATTCGCTTGTTATTATCGTCTGAAAGTACTGTAACGTGTGAAGAGCTTCCTATAGTTGTGTCTACAAGACTATTTTGAAGTCCGGCAATTAAGGAGCCAATAAATACTTGAACGGATATCCCTATAGCGATTCCTAGTGCAATTAAGGCGGTTTGCCCTTTGCTTGAGGATAAGAATCTCCATGCTATATTAAATGCTAGTCTCATGTTGGTTCCTCCTAAATAATTCAATGTCTTTCAATGTTAGAACTAATCCATCAGCGTTAAAGTCTTTCTCATTTTTATTGGCATGAATAAATGCACTGCCGCTAAGTAGAATCTTAACACTACTTCCTGTTTTTTCTTTGAGTTCTTTCACAATCCTTTTGAGCGAAACCAAATTTAAGGCGTTAGTAATACTTATAGCAATGATGTCTGGGTGTAAGGTATCAATGGCAGAGTAGAGCGTTTCTTTTGGTGTGTTACATCCTATGTAGAATACTTCATAATCCATAATGACAAAAAAATCTGCTCCCATACGAGCGCCAATCTCGTGATACTCCTCTTCAGGACATACAATGATTACCCTTTGTGTTTTATACTCACCTTTATGAATTTGCTTTTCCTTTAACACATATGGGTAAGCACATTCTATTATGGTCCTCACGATATTTGTCATGAGATGTTCTTTCCAGATTTCACTGGCTTCCTCAGCCCTTGTCATTGATATACTATTTAGGGAGGGAGTAAGGATTTTTTCGTAAAGCTCTTGAACTGTGATTTTTTTTCGGATAAAAGACTCATTGAATATTCTATAGTGCAATCTTTATCATAGGTTCCTAGATATTGTTGAAATTGATTAAGATAAACTTTAATATTATCATCCATTTATTAGAACCTCCTTGTTTGTTGAATAATATGTTGCGTTGTATATATATCCTTATGATATAATTTTTAAACAAAATAATTTGAACATAATTTTAGAAGATTATAGAAGAACCTAATTTAATAAAGGAGCATGATAGGTCCTATCTCATTACAATTACCTTTTTAGAGGAAGAGATTAATAATATTAGAAAGAAATACATTAACTATGAAGGCGTTGAAAACAAAGGGGTTTCATGTGGATTGAAGTAATACTTTAAAGTGGGAGCAAAAGTGATGTTAATGTTTGCGTCCCTCGTGATGTTCCCTTAGGCTTACTGTTTGGTACATTGCTTTTTAATGCATAAGTTCGTGCAACAGTAAAAAATGTTCTTGAGGGGGAGATAATTGAAGAAAGAGCAAAGCCTTCATATCGTTGGCTTTGCTCTTTCTGTAATAGATAGAGTCATCAAATGACAAATTAACTGCCATACACGAAAATACAGAAAAAGAGAGCTGTTCTGTAATGCTATAAAACCTTAATAAAAATCAACTAGACAATAATGCAATAACAGTTTTGGTTACTTGGTTTTTAAAAATATTGAAGTCTAAACCATCGTGTGAAAATGTAGATTTCTCCTGTCTAAGAGCATCGATTAAAATACAGCAAGTGTAAACTTTTTCAAATAAATCATCTTGCTCTATACCATTTTTGTTCAATAGCGCTGTGATTTTTAAAAAATATTCATTTTCAAAATTGGAAAAGTGACGATTGATATCAATATCTTCTGATATCATCATTCTTAGTTGAGCCAGAGCGTGACTGGTATCGGCATATAAGTCAATATAATAACAGATCCAATTTTCGACAAAACTAGGCAGTGAAAGAGGCTGTTGGAAACTCAATTTTTCCAGTAAATGTCCTGAAATATTTTCAAGGTAATCGTGAAAAGCAGCAATATATATTTGTTTCTTATCTTTAAAGTAACTATATAATGAGCCTATTGAGATACCAGCACTTTTGGCAATCTCAATTGTATTGGTTTTGTAATACCCCTTTTCGCAAAAAAGGGCAAACCCGGCATCTAGTATTTTTTTCTTTTTTTCAATAGAACGCTTTTGAACGGGTTCTCTTACATCATTCATAGTATCACCTCATTTTTATTATACTTTGAATTTTAAATCAGGTCAATAGAATGTGAATATTTATTCGTATTTTGTTGACAGCTATTAATGAAGTTGTTATAATAATAATGCGAATAATTATTCGCATATAAGGGGGAAGAATAATGGGTTTTTTAACACTGGCAAAACAGCGCTGCACAACACGCGGCTTTACTGGAGCACAGATTCCAAAAGGTGACTTAAATAAGATTCTATCGGCTGGACGTGTCGCCCCTACAGCTTGTAATAAACAACCACAAAGGATTATTGTTGTTCAGAGTGAAGAAAATATTTTAAAAATCAAAAAAGCATATCAAACCTTTGGTTCTAAGTGTATTTTTATCGTATGTCGAGATCGACGAAATGAATTAGTACGGCCATATGACAATAAATGCTCAGGTGATTTAGATATAGGTATTGTCTGTGACCATATGATGCTAGCGGCAAGAGAATTAAATATAGGAAGCGTAATGGTTGGTTTGTTTGATCCAGCCATTATCAGCAATGAATTTAATTTACCAGATTACATCGAAGCATCAGCTCTACTCCTGATTGGGTATCCTGACAAAGGCTTTTTAAGTCCAGAGCGTCATATTACAGAGCGCAAGGAAATAGACGAAACGGTAATGTATGAGAAATATATAGAATAAGATAAAGTTCCTTATGAAGTAGATTAAAAATTTAATATTCCTTATTAAGTGGAATATGTATGATAATATAATAGATTAATTAGAGTAAGGTTCTAATATAGAAAATGTAAAACTATAATGAGAGACATTGTATGCGATCTGAAAAAGAAATGTTGGATTTAATCATAGCCGTTGCCAATAACGATATTCGTATTCGTGCGGTGTATTTAGAAGGTTCACGTGCAAATCCAAATGTGTCCAAAAATATATTTCAAGATAATGATATAGTATTTGTTGTTACTGAAACAAGGTCATTTAGGGAGAACAAAGACTGGATTAATAGCATAAAGGATAAATTTAAATCTTTGTTATCAATTTTTATTAAGTTTACCTTTTTTTGGAGATTATGGTACAGCACTTCATTATAGATTGCTTTTTCCTTAAAATTCTTTGAGAAAATTTCTTGTTATGTAAGTATTCTAAATATTTACGGCAAAATTTACTTCATTCCGCAAATGCCTACCTTCACATTAGACAGAATAAACATTTGCTCCCTTGAGAATTCTTCCTTATTTCCCTCATAAATCCTTGACCTTGCTCCTTCGTTCTTAACCCTTATTTATCATAAAATACTTTTGCGTTCCTATTCAAACCACTCAACATCACCACTTGTTAATAAATATTTAGCACCTACAACTTTTATTTTACCTGCGTCTACCCCCTCTTTTACTATATTACTTTCCTCTAAAAGTTGGTCTACAGATAGTTCAACATTTATATCTATTGCTTTTTCTATTAATTCTTTTCCCTTTAACTCGGTTTTTTTAGCCTTTGCAACTGCAGGCTCTATATTATCTAAGAATGCGTCTATATTCTCAGTTGTATGTGTTTCAGCAGGTTTTTCGGCTTTTGCTACTGCTGTTGTTACTGCCCCACAACTCTCATGCCCTAATATTACTACTAATGGACTTCCTAAATGGTCTACTGCATATTCTATACTCCCTATTTCTGCTTCATCTAATATATTACCTGCCACCCTTATAACAAATAAATCTCCTAAACCTTGATCGAGCAAATGCTCTGGTACTACCCTTGAGTCTGAACATGTTACCACTACTGCAAAAGGTTTTTGTCCCTCAGTTAATTCACTTCGTCTAGTGTGGCTTAAGTCATAGTTCGCTAATTCATTATTTACAAATCTTTTATTTCCTTCTTTTAATAACTTGATTGCGTCTTCTGCTGAACTTACTGTAGGATTTTCATAAACCTCTACGTTTTGATCAATTACAGGTTCATTTACTCCTATTATTTTCTGAGGTGTACACCCCGTAAATACTGCTGTTAACAATGCAGCTATTAATAGTGTTGATAGTGTGTTCGTATTATTCACATTATTTCTCCTTTCTATTTTGCTTTTGGATTCCATTTATTACTATTTTATCATATTAATCCCATTAGTATACAACAATATCTTAAGAAAAGTCCTAAAATTTTTTTGATAAGACCATTGACCTTTTTTATCCAGAAACGAACTTAAAACATAATATTCATGATAAAATACAATAAAGAAGAAATGATTGCTTAATTTTTGTTTGCTCAAAGACATTTAAGTAAATACTACCTTCATAGATTAAATAAGAGGTGTTTTATGACTGACATATTAAACAAAGCTAAATCAATAGAAGAATACATTATAAATTTTAGAAGAGATTTACATGAACATCCTGAACTTAGTGGACAAGAATTTAAAACTCAGGAAAAAATCATTAAAGAGTTGGATAAACTTGCAATACCATATAAGAAAGCTGGAAACACATCTATAATTGCTACATTAAAAGGTGGGAAAAACGGAAAAACGATAGCTTTAAGAGCAGACTTTGATGCACTTCCTGTAAAAGAAGAAACGGATGTTGAATTTAAATCGAAAACACTTGGGATAATGCATGCCTGTGGACACGATGCTCATGCAGCTATGCTTCTTGGTGCAGCAAAAATTTTATCTGAAATGAAGAATGAAATACCTGGTGAAGTTCGATTCTTCTTTCAGGAAGGTGAAGAGACTTTCTCAGGCGCTAAAAAAATAATAGAAGCAGGCGGAATGGATGGAGTTGATGCTTGTTTTGGTATGCATGGAATGCCAGAATTAGAGACTGGATATGTAAATATTGAAGCTGGGTATAGAATGGCAGGCTGTGACACTATTTATGTTAAATTTGAAGGAGTATCAGGACATGGCTCTGTACCTCATAAGGCAAAAGATACTATTCATCCCGCATGTATTTTTGTTACAGATTTACAGGGAATAGTTACTAAGAATATTGATGCACAAGATCCAATAGTCCTTTCTGTTGGGAAGTTCGTTGGTGGCACAAAAGCAAACATAGTAGCTAAATATACAGAGGTTGATATTTCTATGAGATACTTCAATCTAACTGTTAGGGAAATAGCTCATGAAGCAATAAAAAGACATGCAAAAGCAATAGCAGATGCCTATGAGCTTAAGGTAGATGTAAGAATAGAAGAGAGTGCTCTCAGCCTTTGCAATGATGAACAATTAGCAGTTATAGCTGACAAGTCTTCAACAAAAGTCTTAGGAGAAGGTAAAAATATAAATTTACCTAGATATATGGGATCAGAGGATATGCCTTACTATTTCCAACATGCTAAAGGAGTTTATGCATTTATGGGATATAGAAACGAAGAAAAAGAATCTATTTACTTTCCACACCATGAGAAATTCAAGATTGATGAAGATTATTTAAAATATGGCACAGCACTACATGCGCAGTTTACTCTTGATTTTTTAAATAATTAAATCATAATTGCTTGTAAATTTGAAGAAAAATAACAATAACTCTTTCCTAGTTTAAACAATTATTTTGATTCCTATCAGAAAGAAGCTATTGTTTTTGTAAAAAAATAATAACAATAACATGACAACTATTATAGGCATATAGGGACGGTAACTTTTTATTCCATTTTTTAGGAGAAATAAGTTACCATATCGATATCTTTGTTAATAATCGATAAATTGCTGTTATATCATACATTGACTCATCATTATTAATTGTGCGCCAAGTGCATTCAGACCCTACCTGATGTTCGTCCCTCGTGATGTTTTGATATGATCTTTAGAATTTAATTAACATAAATGCTAGTAATATTTAAAGTAATAAATATCAATACATTTGAAAGGTTGAGATATATCCTATGATTAAACAAGATTATATAATGCGCATGGTAGATGATTTGATAAGGTTGCTTGCAAAACTTTTCTTTAATAAAGATACAATTTCCTATGAACTACCAAGTGAAGAAAATTATACCCAAACTGATTATTTATATAAACAATTGCTCAATTTAATAGGGAAAGGAAAAATCAATGAAGCCGAGAATTTGCTATTTCAAAATATAGATTCTAATGACAAAAGGTATATGGAGCTAGCCTTGGATTTTTATGCAAAATTAAATAATTTAGATGATGAGTTATTAGAAAAATCTAATTTTCCTAGGGAAGAAATTGAGCAAGGGGTAAAAGAGATTGCTAAAGTGTTTGGTTTATCATTATTTTAAGAATAAAGATATTAGTAGGAAAATGTCATATTAATATACGGATTTGGAAATACGGAGCGGCAGCGTTCCCTGCATGACGCAATTTTTATATATTGCGTAACAGTAGGACATTGCGT
Organism: Alkalibaculum bacchi; assembly: GCF_003317055.1. Taxonomy (NCBI): domain Bacteria; kingdom Bacillati; phylum Bacillota; class Clostridia; order Eubacteriales; family Eubacteriaceae; genus Alkalibaculum; species Alkalibaculum bacchi. The sequence continues at coordinate 7,699 of NZ_QNRX01000005.1, read as the reverse complement.
CGTGCAAACGGGTCAGACCAAAGGTGCGCCCCTACCTATCGGTATCTAGGTTGTAGGGGAGGTCTTTGACCTTCCGTCATGAACTCATGATTTAAGCATGAACGCCATTTTATAAACAGGATGTGCAAAATGTGCATCTAAAGAGATATCTTTATATATTTAACGTCCCAATTGTGTCTTTTAGAAATCTTGATGAAGTAATCAATTCGGTAATATCTGATAATATAAAACAGCATAATTCCTTATTGAAAAAGTGGAATAGATAACACTAATATATTTGTACAAGAGGTGAAATGATGCTTGAAGTTGTATTTAGCGATAGTGAGAAAGGTTTTATGAAAGCAGCAAAAAATTATAATGATAAAAATATAATTGGTGAAGCTGTCAGCTATGCTGGGGAAAAACCAACTAAGGTGGAATTAGAGAAACATTTTGAAGGCCAAGCAGTTGGAGGAAATTCTAGAGATGTGGTTAATATAGGCTTTTCACTTGATGTTGGAGATATTTCAGGTTCGATTGATGGAGTTGAGCGCCAAAATGTTTTTCTCAAATTGTGGGGGAGATTTGATTTTGATAATAAGGAAAAAGAGCAGTTTTTCCTAAATCAACGTAAAGATATGGAATATCTTCTATCAACTGCAAAAAATGGTATACCCATACGAATATGGAAAAGCAATACTCCTTATTCTACTTGTGGATTATATTTTGTTTGCAATATATTGAGAAATATTGACTGCAATATAAGTGTTGTTTCTTTACCTAAATATAAGCAAATATCTGAGGATCAAATAGCAGAGTATAGTCACTGGGGGGAAGTTGAGGGAGGTAAAATTTATCAATTCCTACCTCTTGAGAAACAATTATCACAGATAGAAAAGAGAATTGCTAGTGACTACTGGCATGACTTGATGGTAGAAAGTGCACCATTACGAGCAGTTATAAACGGAAAGCTAATTTCTGTACCAGAAAATTTTTATGATTTCATTATCACAAAGAATCTTCCAGATAATGATATTATTATGGCACGACTTATCGGTAAGCTCTTAGGAGAATACAGTCTAGGCATTAGCGATAGTTGGTATGCTTTGCGTATTGATAAGATGATTGAGGATAATAAACTAATTGTTGTTGAAAATAAGGAACCATCACATCCCTATGGAAAAGTTTTAAGAAAAGCATATATTTAAAGCGTTTAATAACATTAAGGATAAATTATATTTACAAAAGTGCCAACAAAGAATAAGGGAGACAAAGCTGTTTGTCTCAACTCTTGTGCTGTGCTGGCACTTCTTCTATTTCTGTTAAAAGATAGCTCATTTCCCTATTTTAGTAACTCGTCATAGGTTGTTTGTAAAGCATCTTTTATTCCTCTTAGTTGTGATGCGTAGATGTGCTGTATTCCCCTCTCAAATTTCTATGCACCAAAACAAAGGGAAGTCCATAGCTAACTGCCTTGCAGACTGTGTAGATTATGCATTAAATCCTTACAAAATATAGTCACGACATGATAAACTTAATGTATAAAATTAACTGTGAAGGCTTTGAAGACAAAGGGATTTTACGTGAATTGAGGTAATACTTTAAAGTGGGAGCGGTAGGGGAGGTCTTTGACTTCCCGTAACGAACATTATTTATAAATTGAGCCACAGTAGAATGTCGCGTATTAAATTAACCTTGGTAATCAGAATTATACTTTGTTAAAATGTAGATATAACGCATATGCGTGGAGGGGTTTGTATTGGTGATTAAAAAATTCAGTGAGCCAAGTGAGGAAATCATAAAGGAAATAAGGAAAGTTGAGCTGATATGTAAAGAGCATGATAAGTTAAATGGAAGTATATTTCTTGACACATCCATAAATTTTAATTCTGAAATAAAGAGCTTATTTTTACTTTATGATAGTAACATATTAGTGAGTCTTGTATCTATGTTTATTCCAACCAGAGATGAAGCAGAAATATCAGCCTATACTTTACCTAAATATAGGCGAAAAGGATATTTTAAAAAGCTGCTCCATGAGGCTATAAAAGAAATAACCAAATATAATATATTAGATTTAGTATTTGTTTGTGAACCGCAATCAAATGATGGAAACGAAGTAATAGAAAAACTAAAGGCAGAATTTGATTTTACAGAGTATTTCTTAAGATATAATGATTCAGTAGATGATATGGAAGTTCGCCCAACTCCTGAAATAAAGTTAAAGGAAGCAGAAAAAGAAGATTTGGAATCACTTATAAATTTGAGTCAGGAAATATTCAATGACAATTATGAAGATGCAAAAAGTATGATAATTAAATCTTTTGAATCAGAGAATAGAATACAATATATAGGTATGATAGATAAAAAACATATTGGAATGGGTTCTGCAAGCCTTGGAAATGATGAAGCCTCTATATTTGGGTTTGGAGTATCACCACAATATCAAGGAAAAGGTTTTGGACGAGCTATGTTAAAGCGAATACTAACAGATTTAAAAAATAGAGGTAGAGAAAATATAACAATCGAAGTCGATAGCACAAATAAAAATGCATTTAACTTATATAAAAAGTGTGGATTTAAAGTAGAAACATCATTTGACTATTATAGAAAACGTCCGGACTTCCTATTTCAATCGTAGGTGGAAAGCGTGCTGCAGATTAGGTACAAAAGAAAGGAATCAAATTAAAACATTTTACGAGGAACAAAAAATTTTAGGAGCAATATATTTTTAATCTTTTCTGATGAGATTTATTAGTTTATCTATATAAATCGTAAATAGTTTACTGGAGGTATTAAATTGGTACGTATTGATAATGAACTTTGTATAGGATGTGGTCTATGTGTCGCGGACTGCTTTCCAAAGAATATTATTATTGAAGATAAAAAGGCCAAGGCTATTTTTAACTGTATGGAATGCGGGCATTGTGTTGCTGTATGTCCTCAGAATGCGGTTTCTATAGAAGGGTACGAAATGCGAGAGGTAGAAGAGTCTACTTTAGAGTCGGCAGCCTTAGATCCTGATGTATTACTTAAGGCCATTAAGGGAAGAAGATCTATACGACGATTTATTCAAAAGCCCATTGAAGATAAGAAGCTGATGAATATTATCGAGGCGGGAAGATATACTCCTACTGGTAGCAATTTACAAGGTACCTCTTATGTGGTTGTACGAGATAATTTGCCCCAATTAACGAAGATGGCACTGGAGAGTTTAAACAAAGAGGCACAAGAAATACTAATAAATACTGAAATTTCTAGGATATATAAAGTGCACGCTCGTCGGTGGATTACTATGTGTGATCACTATAGTCAAGATGGTCGTGATGATTTGTTTTTTCATGCATCTGCAGTTGTATGTGTCGTCAGTGATTCTGCTATTAATGCAGGGCTAGTTGCTTCAAATATGGAACTTATGGCATTTGCCCAAGGGCTTGGAATGTTTTATAGCGGCTTTTTCGTAAGAGCTGCAAATCAAAACAAAGAGATAAAACAGTTCTTAGATATTGAGGATGAAAAAGAAGTACAAGCTTGTCTTGTATTGGGTTATCCCGATGTAAAATACTACCGAACGGTTCCTAGAAAACAAGCCAAGGTTGTTTTGAAATAAGATAATGAGCTCTCGCAAATAAAAGGAAATTTTACTTTCCTATTAAATAAGTATAGATGGGGATATAATTATGATATTATAAAAATATTGATAGACTAAAATTCTCGTTCAAATATATATTTGAAAATAGAAAATAGGTGAAATATTAATGACAATTGAAGATGTTATAAGTAATTTTAATACTACTCCATTTTTGTTCTTAGGTTCTGGAATGACTCGAAGATATTTGAATTTGCCAGATTGGAAAGGTTTGTTGGAGCATTTTGCTAGAGTTATTGAGGATGATAATTTTATTTATAGTTCATATGAGAACAAAGCAAAGGTTTTACAATGTAAGGCGGGTATTATGCCTAAAATAGCAGAATTAATTCAAAGAGACTTCGATGAAAAATGGTTTAGAGATGCTTCTATAAGAAATGTTAATGAAGAGGCATTAGAACAGATAAAAAATAATGGTTTATCTCCATTTAAGGCAGAACTAGCAGCATACATAAAACGTAACACAATAGTTGAACCCCACTATCAAGAAGAAATAAACAAACTCGTCCATATTTCTGAAAAGAGTATAGCAGGAGTAATAACAACCAATTATGATACTTTTTTAGAAGATAATTTTCAGGGGTTTACAAAATATGTTGGTCAGAATCAGCTGATTTTCTCTGCAATTCAGGGCATTGCAGAAATTTATAAAATACATGGTTCAGTTGAAAATCCAGAGAGTATTATAATTAATGAATCTGATTATGTGAAGTTTGGAGAAAAAAGTGCCTATCTAGCTGCAAAATTGATGACTATTTTTATGGAATATCCAATTATTTTTATGGGTTATTCTATAAGTGATATAAATGTGCAAAATATCATTAAGTCTATTGTAAATTGCTTGGATGAAAAACAGATTAAACTGCTAGAAGATAGATTTGTGTTCGTGGAATATAATAGAGATATGGTGGGCGTTCAGGTCAGTCCATATATTATCATGGTGGACAACAAACCGTTAGGCATGAAGAAAGTAATGCTTGGAGATTTTATGTCTCTTTATTCTGCTATGGAAAATAAAAAGGCAAAGCTTTCAGTAAAAATACTGCGCCGCTTTAAGAAGGAGCTGTATGATTACACGATTACCAATATGCCAACATCAAACTTAAGGGTAGCAGCTCTTGATGATATTAGAGTATCAGATGACGAACTGGTACTTGCAATAGGGAAAGTCTCTGATTTGGGACTTAAAGGGCTCAGTGGAATTGATAGCAATGAATGGTACCGAAATATTGTAATAGGTGATTTGGATTTCTCGGCAGATGAACTATTAGAGTATGCATATCCAAAGGTATTGAGACAAAATTCAGGTAGGCTTCCAGTTAATAAATATTTGTACGAAGCAACAAAAGAGTTTCCAGAATGTAAAGAGCTGGCAATTAAACAGAATTTTGATGCTATTATTTCTAAAACAATCAAAAAAAATAGGAATTGTTTGGGAGAGTACAGCTCAGTAAAACAAATATGGAACCAAGAGAAAGACTCATTAGAAAGAGCCACAAGGTTGATATCTCATCTAGGAAAAGAACAAATTAATGTTGTTGAACTTGAAGATGTACTAAGGAACTTGTTTGAGGAGGATGTAAATATATTACAGAATGTAGATTCACAAGCAAGAACACATATAAGAAGGCTAATTATGATATATGATTATTTAAAATGGGGAAAGTGAAAGAGTTTCCTGCCTCAAGCATTTGTAAACAAACACCGTACAGAAAACCCTTTTCGATTTTAACGCACCTATCAGATTTAGCACCTATAAATAGACACCTTTCTGTTCAGCACAATATTAGCTTATGTTTTTGTTAGCCTAATTATACTAGATAAATAGTGATTTGTAAATAGAAAACATTGAATTTGACTACTTGTTTTAAAATTTTAGGATATTGATTATTGTAAGATTGTTATTGTGATATTATGAATTTTAGCATTGATAGAGACAGATTATTTTAATCTAACATTTGTATTTGTCAATCCAAATTTAGGTCACTTATGTTTCAAAATATGCATCTATAAGAATCACGAGGGACATAGAATTTTGGGTCATAAAAGGCTGACTTTAATCTTGTGACTTGAAAAGTCCCGTCCCTCATAAACTCCCCCGTCCCTCATAAACTCCCCGTCCCTCATAAACTCCCAGTTTGCAAAATACAGCAGCCTATGTAATCTATAAGGGGATTGAAGAAATATCGAAAAGTGGAGAGCATTAGAAGTAGTCGACTAAACTGTGCACAGATTGTCGGATGGGTAAGCGTATCCTTTGATAATATTAATGATGAAAGGAGGTTGTTTAATGGATTCTTTAAGAAGTTTGAATAACGCATTGGCATACATTGAAGAGCACTTAACAGAGGAAATTGATTATAGTAAAATAACTAAAATTGCTTACTGTTCAGAGTATCATTTTAAGCGGATGTTTTCTTTTTTATCAGGTATAAGTTTATCAGAGTATATCAGAAGAAGAAAATTAACATTAGCTGCACTTGATTTGAAAGATAAGAGTTTCAGAATAATCGACATTGCTGTTAAATATGGCTATAGTTCGGCTGATTCATTTACTCGTGCTTTTCATTCTGTGCATGGTATTCTTCCTTCAGAGGCAAGAAGTGAGCTCACACAGATAAAAGCTTATCCTAAAATGACCTTTCAATTATCAATCAAAGGAGGGTGCGAAATGAATTATCGCATTGTTGAGAAAGAACCATTTAAGTTAGTAGGTTTTAAGAAGAGAGTTCCAATTATTTTTGAAGGTGTCAACCCTGAAATTGCAAAAATGACTGAATTATTAACCCCCGAGATTATCAAGCATTTAAAATCACTTTCAAATCTAGAACCAACAGGAATCATTAGTGCTTCTACTAATTTTTCAGAAGGAAGAATGGAAGAAAAGGGAGAATTAGATCATTATATCGGTGTAGCAACATCAAGTGATGAAACAGCAGAATTTGATGTACTGAAAATGGATGCTTGTACCTGGGCAGTATTCGAATCAATTGGGCCATTTCCAGAAACACTTCAAAATATATGGGGTAGAATATATTCAGAGTGGTTTCCATCTTCAGGTTATGAGGCAGCCCAAGGCCCTGAAATTTTGTGGAATGAGAGCCCAGATACTAAAAATCCGAAATATAGAAGTGAAATCTGGATTCCTGTGAAGAAAAAAGTATTATGAAAAATTTTTTACAAAAGTGCCAACAAAGAACAAGGGAGGCAAAGCTATTTGTCTCCCTTGTGCTGTGCTGGCACTTCTGATATTTCTATTAAAAGATAGCCGATCTCCCTATTTTAGCAACTCGTCGTAGGTTGTTTGTAAAGCATCTTTTATTCCTTTTAGTTGTGATGCGTAGATATGCTGTATTCCTCTCTCAATTTTCACCAAAGATTCACGAGTAATAGAAACACCTTGCAAATGCAAAAGTCTCACAAGCTCAGTCTGACCGATATTCTTAGCAATTCTAATTTCTCGTATGTTTTTTCCTATGGAAATGTGTGAATCTGATTTTATTTTCTGCTCGGCCATATAAAACCTCTCAAATATTTAGGACTGATTTTAGTCCTTTTTCTCTTTATTTTACTGGGACTTGTTGCTATAATGGGACTAGTATTAGTCCGATTTTAAAAAATAATATACATATAGGAGGAAGTTCAGATGAGTATGAATAAGGTTTATCGAGAAGTTGCAAGAAAGTATGGCATTACAGTGGAAGAGGTAGAACGTGAAATGCAATCGGTGATTAATGAAACATATAATAACACAAACCATAATGATGTGACAAGGGCATATCAAGACAGAGTACCACGCAAGGGGGAAGTTCCTACGGTAGTAGAATTTATCAGCTACATAGCGACTAAAGCAAAAAATAAATAAGGTTTGGAGCAGTAGGGGAGGTCTTTAACCTCCCGTCATGTTAATGATCTCGACCCTCGTGATGTTGCCGAAAGATGAAATTGTTGTAAGGTTTGGCTTTTGGATGAAAATTGAATATTGCATTTCAAATGGACCATCGATGCTAACTTTTGAGCCACCTGATGCATTAAAATAGACCATCAAATGCATACTGATAGACCATTTTA